>VGIE01000584.1 GCA_016867955.1 Betaproteobacteria bacterium | reverse complement strand
CGCTGCCCCACCTCAAGCGGCACGGCGGCGCCATCGTCAGCGTTGCCTCGATCAACGCGCTGCGCGGCAACACCGCCATGGCCGCCTATTGCGCAAGCAAGTTCGGGGTGGCGGGTTTGACCGTCTCGATGGCCATGGACTACGCGCCGCACGGGGTGCGCGTCAATTGCGTCTGCCCTGGGTCCATTGACACTGCCATGATTCGAGATCATCTCGTGGATGCCCCGAACCCCGACGCGATGCTGTCGGGCATTGTTGCCAAGCACCCGCTCGGGCGCATGGGGCAGGCCGACGAAGTCGCGGCGGCGATCGCATTCCTTGCCAGCGACGACGCCTCCTACATCACGGGGGTTGCGCTGCCGGTGGACGGCGGCAGGAGCGCGCGATGAAGCGGGGACAGGCGTCACGTCTGGTCGCAGCGCTCGCCGGGATCTGGTTCGCCACCCAGGGCTCCGCGCAGGACGAAGGCGCCGGCAGGGCGCCTTTCGTCACCACGCCCACCAATGTGGCCGAGCGTATGCTGGCCTTGGCCGGCACCGGCCCGGCGGACCTTGTCGTCGATCTGGGATCCGGAGACGGGCGAATCGTGATCGCCGCGGCTCTGGAGCATGGCGCGCGCGGCCTCGAACTGGAGATCGATCCCGGCCTCGTGGAGGTCAGCAGGCGAAATGCGCAAGCGGCGGGGGTCGCCGACCGTACCGAGTTTCGGGTGGCCGACATGCTGGCATCGCGGTTTTCGGAGGCAAGCGTGGTGACGGCCTATCTGCTGCCCTGGCTGCTGGACCGCCTCTCCAATGCGTTTCTGTATCACCTGCGGCCCGGCACGCGCATCGTCACGCACGCTTTCACCATGACCGGCTGGCAACCCGACCGCAGCGAAACCGTCGTGGTCCACGCCCCCGACCCGAAAGCCGGCGCAGAGACCACCATCCATCTCTGGACGGTCCCTACGCAGGTGCGCGGGGACTGGCGCGCCGCGTCCGCGGCCGGCGAGTGGCGGTTGCGCATGCGACAGAACTTCCAGCTCGTGGACGTCGAGGGCAGCACGGGGGACGGGGCACGGGTCGCGGCAGCGGGACGACTGGATGGTACGCGCATCGCATTTACCGGCCGCCTGCTCGTAGCCGGCGGCGATACGCGCATGGCCTTCCAAGGCCATGTTGCGGGCGACGCCATTGAGGGAAAGGTCGAGTTGGAATCAGCCAGCGGCCGGCGGACGCTGCCGCTCGCGTTCGGGCGCGCCAGCGCGTCATAGCGGCAGCGTACCCGGCTGCAACGTCAGGGGCAGGGCCCGCCGACGCCTGACGCCGCTAGCGGGCCGCGGCCGCCAGCGGCAGCACGGCAGCCTCGCTCTGGCGCACGCAGTCGACAAAATAACGCGGCCCGCTCGCGCTCTCCTCCTCCACCAGGCCGTGAATGTCCGTCGCAAATCCGGGGAACATGCGCTTGAACTCCTGCGCGAACTTGAGGTAGCCGACGATGGTGGCGTTGAAACGTTCACCTGGAATCAGCAGCGGGATGCCCGGCGGATACGGCGTCAGCAGGACGCTGGTGATGCGCCCTTCGAGAGCGTCGATCTCCACGCGGTCGATTTCGCCGTGTGCCATTGCCGCGAAGGCGTCCGAGGGCTTCATCGCCGGCTGCATGTCCGAGAGGTACATCTCCGTCGTCAGGCGCGCGATGTCGTTGGACTTGTACATGCCATGGATCTGGTCGCACAGGTCGCGCAGGCCCATGCGCTCGTAGCGCGGGAATTTCTGGCAGAACTCGGGAACGGCCTTGTACACCGGCACGTTCTTGTCGAAATCGTCCTTGAACTGCTGCAGTGCCGTCACCAGTGTGTTCCAGCGTCCCTTGGTGATGCCGATGGTGAACATGATAAAGAAGGAATACAGACCGGTCTTTTCGACGATGACGCCGTGTTC
>VGIE01000583.1 GCA_016867955.1 Betaproteobacteria bacterium | reverse complement strand
AACTCGGCGCTGCGCAAGGTCGCCAAGGTGCGGCTGACCAACGGCTACGAGGTGGTGAGCTACATCCCGGGCGAGGGTCACAACCTGCAGGAGCACTCCGTGGTGATGATCCGCGGCGGCCGCGTCAAGGACCTGCCGGGCGTGCGCTACCACATCCTGCGCGGCGTGCTCGACACCCAGGGCATCGCGGCGCGCCGCCAGCGCCGTTCGCTCTACGGCGCCAAGCGGCCGAAGTGATCCCGGCTTGATCCGGCCGACCGAGTAAGGAGAACGCGATGTCGCGTCGCCGCACACCCCAGAAGCGAGAGATCCTGCCGGACGCGAAGTTCGGCGATCTCGTCGTCAGCAAGTTCATGAACTGCCTCCTGTACGACGGCAAGAAGTCGGTCGCCGAGTCGATCGTCTACGGCGCGCTCGAGGTGCTGAAGAAGAAGGGCGGCGATCCCGTGCGCGTCTTCCACGAGGCGCTCGAGAATGTGAAGCCCGCGGTCGAGGTGCGCTCGCGCCGCGTCGGCGGCGCCACCTACCAGGTGCCGGTCGAGGTGCGCACCGAGCGGCGCCAGGCGCTGGCGATCCGCTGGCTGATCGAGGCGGCGCGCAAGCGCGGCGAGCACACCATGCAGGAGCGCCTGTCGGGCGAGCTCATGGACGCCGCCAACAATCGCGGCACCGCCGTGAAGAAGCGCGAGGACACGCACCGGATGGCGGAAGCCAACAAGGCGTTCTCGCATTACCGCTGGTAGCGGTCTGGTTTGAGCACGGGCAGCCCGGCCGCGCGCCGCGCGAGGCGGGTCCCGACAGGACGAAACAGGGCGCACGGCAAGGGCGCGCCACCGACGGAGAAGGCCGATGTCAAAGGCGAAGTTTGAGCGGACGAAGCCGCACTGCAACATTGGGACGATTGGTCACGTTGACCATGGCAAGACGTCGTTGACGGCGGCGATCACGAAGGTGCTGGCGAAGTCTGGCGGTGCGACCTTCACGGCCTACGACCAGATCGACAAGGCGCCCGAGGAGCGTGCGCGCGGGATCACGATTTCGACGGCGCATGTGGAGTACGAGACGGGGGCGCGGCACTACGCGCATGTCGACTGCCCTGGGCATGCCGACTATGTGAAGAACATGATCACGGGCGCGGCGCAGATGGACGGGGCGATCCTGGTGGTGTCTGCGGCGGACGGTCCGATGCCGCAGACGCGCGAGCACATCCTGCTGGCGCGCCAGGTTGGCGTTCCGGCGCTGGTGGTGTTCATGAACAAGGTGGACATGGTGGACGATCCGGAGTTGCTGGATCTGGTGGAGCTTGAGGTTCGCGAGCTTCTGAAGAGCTACCAGTTCCCTGGCGACGACATTCCGGTGGTGCGTGGTTCGGCCTTGTGCGCGCTGGAGGATCGCAACCCGGAGATGGGCGAGCAGGCGATCCTGAAGCTGATGGAGGCGGTGGACGCCTATATTCCGCAGCCTGACCGTCCGAAGGACAAGCCGTTCCTGATGCCGATCGAGGATGTGTTCTCGATTTCGGGGCGCGGCACGGTGGTGACGGGTCGGATCGAGCGCGGGATCGTGAAGGTGGGCGAGGAGGTGGAGATCGTGGGTCTTCGCCCGACGGTGAAGACGGTGGTGACGGGTGTGGAGATGTTCCGCAAGCTGCTCGACAGCGGCGAGGCGGGGGACAATATCGGCGCGTTGCTGCGCGGCACGAAGCGCGAGGAGGTGGAGCGCGGGCAGGTCCTGGCGGCGCCGGGTTCGATCACGCCGCACACCAAGTTCGCGTGCGAGGCCTATATCCTGACCAAGGAGGAGGGCGGCCGTCACACGCCGTTCTTCGGCAACTACCGTCCGCAGTTCTACTTCCGCACCACCGACGTGACCGGGGTGGTGCAGCTGCCGGAAGGCACCGAGATGGTGATGCCGGGGGACAATGTGC
>VGIE01000582.1 GCA_016867955.1 Betaproteobacteria bacterium | reverse complement strand
AAGACGATCACGCCCTGGGGCGGCGAGACCATCCGCAAGGGCGATGCCATCTTCTCGACTCCGCCGGCCGCAGAGGAACCCCGCAGCTAGCCGGCCTGACCGGGGAGCCGGCCCCGCGGGCCACCGCAGCGGCCGGCGCCGCGCCTACCGGTTCTTGCCGTTGCTGCCGTTCAGCAGCGACAGGAACTCGCGGCGCAGCGTGGGGTCGCTGAGGAAGGATCCGCGCATCACGCTGTTCATCATCTTGGAGTCCATGTCCTTGACGCCGCGCCACCGCATGCAGAAGTGGTCGGCCTCCATGACGATGGCCAGGCCATCCGGGTTCATCTTGTGCTCGAGCACGTCGGCCAGCTGCATCACTGCCTCCTCCTGGATCTGCGGGCGGCACATGATCCACTCGGTGATCCGCGCGTACTTCGACAGCCCGATGAGATTGGTGTGCTCGTTGGGCATCACGCCGATCCAGACCCGCCCGATGATGGGGCACAGGTGGTGCGAGCAGGCGCTGCGCACCGTCACCGGGCCGATGATCATCAGCTCATTGAGGCGCGCCGCGTTGGGGAATTCGGTCACCGCCGGCGTGTTGATGTAGCGCCCGCTGAACACCTCGTTGATGAACATGCGCGCCACGCGCCGGCCGGTGCGGCGCGTGTTGTGGTCGCTCTCGGTGTCGATCACCAGGCTCTGCAGCAGGTCCTCGACCTTGCCCTCCACTTCCGCCAGCAGCGCGTCGCGCTCGCCCGGCATGATGAACTCGGCGATGTTGTCGTTGGCGTGAAAGCGCCTGCCCGCGGCCTGCAGGCGGGAGCGCACCTGCTGCGATACGGGCAGCAGCGGCGGATTGCCCGCTCGCGGCGGATTCGGGGCGGGCTTGGCGCCCGCACGGCGCGTTGCGGCGGGCGGCCTTGACCGCGGCATGTTCTTGCGCATCGTCCGTCTCCTACCAGAAGTTGCCGTAACCGGCGTCAACCGTCACGACGGTGCCGCTCACGTAGGAGGCGCGCGGCGAGGCGAGGAACACCACCACGTTGGCGATCTCTTCCGGTGTGGCTGCACGCCCGAAGGGCAGGCTCTTCGCCTGCTCCGCGATCACCTCTTCCCAGCGCGACTCGTCGTTCCAGTCCAGCCGCGCGCGGTCCCTGGCCAGGCGAATCAGGCGCTCGGTCTTCACCAGTCCCGGGTTGACGGCCAGCGCGCGCACGCCGTGCGAGGGCGCATCGGCGCCGATGGCGCGCGAGAAGCCCATCAGTGCGGCATTGCCCCCTGCGCCGGCGATGTAGTTGGGCTTGGGCCGTTCGCCGGCCAGGCCGATGACATTGACGATCGCGCCAGAGCGCGCCTTGCACATCTCGCGGTAGACCTCGCGCGTGAGGTTGATGTAGCCGAACACCTTGAGGTCCCAGGCGCGCCGCCAGGTCTCCTCGTCGATCGATTCGATGGTGCCGCCGGGAATGGCGCCGGCATTATTGATCAGGATGTCGAGCCGGCCGCAGTCGGCGGCGAGCTTTCTCACCTGCGCCGAGTCGGCGAGATCGGCCGCGTGGCAGGTCACGCTGACCTTGCACTCGGCGAGAATGGCCTGCTTCGCGGCCGCGAGGTTTGCAGAGCCGCGCGCCGCCAGGTGCAGGTTGCAGCCCTCGCGAGCAAAGGCCCGCGCAGTGGCAAGGCCGATGCCGGCCGAACCGCCGGTAACGAGCGCAGTGCGCCCGGCCAGGTCGAGGTCCATGGTGCAGACTCCAGGAGAATTGCCGCCCGCAGGGCGCGGGTGCGATCAGGGCGCAGTGTACCAAGTATCATCCTGACCCCAAAACGCTGCGTCCCGCCGCCATTCCGGCGTTGCGTTTATTATTATCAATATGGATGATTGCCTATCGTCACTAATGTCTATACACTATGATTATTATCAAAGACACGGAGAGGGATAACCATGCCTGACGAGG
>VGIE01000581.1 GCA_016867955.1 Betaproteobacteria bacterium | reverse complement strand
GCCCTGGGACCTGGTGCGCGCCGCCATCACGCCGCGCACCCGGCTGCTCATGCTCAACTCGCCGCACAACCCCAGCGGCGCGGTGTTCTCGGCCGCGGATCTGGATGCGCTGGAGGCCACGCTCGCCGGCACCGACGTGCTCATCGTCTCCGACGAGGTCTACGAGCACATCGTCTTCGACGGCGCCCTGCACCAGAGCGTTTCGCGGAGGCCGCAGCTTGCCGAGCGCGCCTTCGTGGTGTCCTCGTTCGGCAAGACCTTCCACGCCACGGGCTGGAAGATCGGCTACTGCGCGGCGCCCACGCCGCTGTCGGCCGAGTTCCGCAAGGTGCACCAGTTCAACGTGTTTGCCGTCAACACGCCGATGCAGCACGGCCTCGCCGCCTTTCTGCGCGACCCGGCACCCTACGAAACGCTGCCGGCCTTCTACCAGGCCAAGCGCGACCGCTTCCGCGCCGGCCTGGCGGGTTCGCGCTTCCGCCTGCTGCCCTGCCCCGGCACCTACTTTCAAGTGGTCGACTACTCGGCCATCAGCGATGAGAGCGAGGAGGCCTTTGCGCGGCGGCTCACCGTCGAGCACAAGGTCGCCGCCATCCCGGTGTCAGCTTTCTACGACAAGCCGCTTGAGCGGCGCGTGGTGCGTTTCTGCTTTGCCAAGAAGGACGAGACGTTGGATCCGGCCACGGCGCGGCTGCGGGCGCTGTAGGCGCCAAGCCGAAACCGTGGCGCTGCGCGCGCGCCGGGGCGTTCAGCCCGCGCAGGCGGTCGTTGCCGCGCAGGAAAACACCCGGACGTCGACATCAATGCTGTCAGTATTCATCATGCTAAGACACACTCTACGGAGGCTCACGAGTTATCCTGTCAGTATTTTATGTTGCTGGAATACAATTCCAGTCAATGCTCACCGGGCATTGGCCGCGGCGTCGAGGCTCCAGACCGCGGCGCGCCAGCGATAACTGATCAGCAGGATCGCCAGCAGGCCGGCGAGGGCATACAGCGAGGCGATGGGGACAAATCCGAAGCGGTTGATCAGCGGGCCGATGATGAACAGGCCAATCGGCAGGCCGTAGATCATCAGAATGCGCAGTCCCATGACCCGGCCGCGGTACTGCTCGCCTGCGCCGCGCAGCATCACCACGGCAATCGGCGTCACGCAGATGCTCTGCAGCATGCCACAGAGCATCAGCAACACGATGCCGGCAGGCAGGCTGTGGATGTGCACGAACATCAGCAACAGCGCGTGCCAGGCCATGCCGGCGACGAGCATCACGCGCGCCGTGCGTGCAGCGATTCGCGTCGCGCTGAGAAGCACGGACCCGACCAGGCTGCCGAAGCCGAAGCTGGCGGCCATGTAACCCAGTTCGGTCTGCCCGACGGCATAGATGTGCTTGGCCACGTAGGGCAGCAGGCCGAAGAACACGGGGTAGGCGCTGAAGTTCACCAGGAGCGCCAGGCAGGTTGCCGCCAGCAGCGCCGGCTGCGTGCGCACGTAGGCGAAGCCCTCGCGCAGGTCGCGCCAGGGCGTTGCGAGCAGCGAAGCCGGGGCTGCGCCGGAAATGCCTGCACTCGTCACGACGGGCCCCGCCGGCGTGCGACGCCCCTGGCCGACGCCCAGCGTGAGCAGCAAGCTGACGCCGTAGAAGGCGCTGATCACCGCGTAGGCCGGCCCGATGCCGTAGGCCGCCACCGCGCCTGCTCCCGCAAGCGCACCGGCAACGCGGGCCGAATCCACATTGGCGCGTGAGATCCCCATGGCCCCCATGAGCAAGCCGGGCGGCATGATCTCGCCGCTGAGCGCATAGCGCGTGACCAGGTCGGACACCCGAAGGATGCTCACCAGCCCCGCCACGATCAGCACCAGCACGGCGTTCAGCTGACCGGTAAAGGCCAGGGTCGTCAGCATCAGCGCGAGAATCACCGAGCCGGCGCGTGTCAGGCACAGCAGGTT
>VGIE01000580.1 GCA_016867955.1 Betaproteobacteria bacterium | reverse complement strand
CCCGGGCGGCACGGTCGATCTGCGCACGGGCTCGATGCGCCCGCATGACCGCGCCGACCTGATCACCAAGATGACGGCGGTCGCCCCGGACGGAGACTGCCCGCTCTGGCTGGCCTTCCTCGACCGCGCCTTCAACGGCGACGCCGAACTCATCGCCTGCAGCCAGCGCATGCTCGGCTACAGCCTGACCGGCTCGATCCGCGACCATGCGCTGTTCTTCCTCTACGGCACCGGCGGCAACGGCAAGGGCGTGTTCCTGAACACCTGGCACAGCATCCTCGGCGACTATTCGACCATCGCCGCGATGGAGACCTTCACCGCCAGCAAGTCGGACCGCCACCCGACCGATCTCGCCATGCTGCGCGGCGCGCGCGCCGTGATCGCGCAGGAGACCGAGGAAGGCCAGCACTGGGCGGAGTCCCGCATCAAGCAATTGACCGGCGGCGACGCCATCAGCGCCCGCTTCATGCGCCAGGACTTCTTCACCTTCCAGCCAACCTTCAAGCTGATGATCGCCGGCAATCACAAGCCCAGCCTGCGCAATGTCGACGAGGCGGTGAAGCGGCGCTTCAACCTGATTCCCTTCGTGGTCACCATCCCGAAGGCCGAGCGCGATCCCGACCTGCCCGCGAAGCTCAAGGCGGAATGGCCGGGCATCCTCGCCTGGGCCATTCAGGGCTGCCTCGAATGGCAGCGCATCGGGCTGGCGCAGCCGTCCGCCGTGCGCGACGCGACCGACAGCTATCTCGCCGACGAGGACGCCATCGGCCGCTTCTTAGAAGAACGCTGCGCGCTGGGCGAGCCCGACGCGCTGGAGGAAGTCCAAGACCTCTACGCGTCCTGGCGCGACTGGTGCGCGGTGACCGGCGAGTACACCGGCTCGATCAAGCGCTTCAGCCGGGCGCTGGATGCGCGGAAGTTCGCCCGCGTTAGCCATCCCGCGTCGCGGCGCGCGGCGTTTCGCGGCATCCGCCTTCTGGTCAAGGCGACCACCATGGGATCGGGAGGGCAGGATGCCGTCACATTCTGAACCGGCGAAGGCTCCGAAGGGATCGAAGCCTTCCTTCCATATAAGGCGTTTCACGCGCGTGCGCGCGCGAACGGTCTATAAGGAAAGCAGCCTTCGATCCCTTCGGAACCTTCGGATGCCTGCCGCGCCAAGCACGGCGCGTGCCATGGCACGCGGGAGCCAGCGGGAATCTTCGGCACAGTTTGGCCGCGCGGCAAGCCGCGTGCCAGTTCGAGTGTCAATGTTCGCGACCCATCGGGAGCGGCTTGGTTCCTATTGGAAGGATTCGTATGCGGGGGGACGCAGCGCGAGAGCCGTGCAGCGTCTGGGCCAACCATGACTAAACTCGACCGCGCCGAGACCAAGACAGAATTCGCCGCCCGCGTTGGCCTTACCAAGAGCCGCATCTCGCAGCTGGTGGCCGACGGCCTGCCGGTCCGCGCCGATGGCATGATCGATGTCGAAGCCGGGCTTGCCTGGATGGAGCGCAATCTCGACCCGTCCCGGCGCGGCAAGGGCGGCGCTGTGAGCACCGGCACCAGCACGCCTTCGGTCGCGGAGGTGCGGCGCATGTTGATGCTGGTGCAGGTGCAGCGCGCCCGGCTGGCCTACGACAGGGAACGTGGCCATCTGATCGACGCTGCTGCCGCGACCGCCACGATCTTCGCCCGGGCCCGCGCCGAGCGTGACGCCCACATGGCGTGGGTGCAGCGCGCCGCCCCGCTGGTCGCCGCCGAGGCCGGCGCGGACAGCCAAGCGACCTTCGCCACGCTCGACCGGCTGATGCGCGAGCATCTGGAACATCTGGCCGATACGCCGCTCGGGAACCTTCGCGATGCTGGTTGAGGCGGACGATGCCTGGCGTCGCGGTATCCGGCCCGAGCCGCCGATCACCGTCTCGGCATGGGCTGACAAGCACCGCGTGCTGCCAGCCACCTCAGCC
>VGIE01000579.1 GCA_016867955.1 Betaproteobacteria bacterium | reverse complement strand
AGGATGCGAGCCCGATGCCCACTCGTTCGCCGCCGGCGCGGCGATTCGCCACCTCGGCGCGCAGCGCCGCGTAGCCCGATTGCGCGAGCAGCCTGTCAAGGAGCGCGCGGTAGTCCCCAGAGTCCAGCTTGACCCCGGTCGGGGACGTCCAGGGCATGTCGGCCGTGGACACGAAGTTCCGCCGCCGGATCTCGGCCGGATCCATGTCCAGGGCGCGCGCCGCCGCGTCCACCAGCCGCTCCATCAGGAACGCCGCCTCCGGGCGGCCCGCGCCGCGATAGATGCTGACGGTGACGGTATCGGACAGGCGCCCTTCCAGCTCCACCCTGAGCGCGCGCACCTTGTAGGGCCCAGGCAGGATGCGGGCGTAGTTGAACCCGGTGATCGCCGAGCTGCCGCTCATCACCGATCCCAGCGCGCAGACGATCGAGGCGCGCAGCGCAAGGAAGCGGCCGTCGGCGCCAAGCGCAAGCTCGGCCTCGCCGGCGTTGCCGCGCCCGTGCTGCGTGGACAGGAAGTCCTCGCTGCGCCACGCCACCCACTTCACCGGGCGCGCCAGGCGCAACGCCGCCCAGGCCACGAACACGTCTTCCCGGTAGGTGGCGCCCTTCGCGCCGAAAGCGCCCCCGACATCGGGCGCGACCACGCGAACCCGCGATTCGGCCAGTCCTAGCACCTTCGCGATGTCGGCCCGCACCCGATACGGAGCCTGCGTGGAGGTCAGGACGCGAACGCCGTCCGCCTCCGGCATCGCCAGGGTGGCCCGCGTCTCCATCGGCGCTGCGGCAAGCCTTGCCTGCTCCACCCGCACGCGCACCACCTTGTGGGCGCTGGCGAACTCGGCTTCGACGTCGCCTTTCAACCAGGATTTCCGGTATGCAACGCGGGCGGGATCCGGGCCACCCGCCGCGTCGAGCACATCGGCCTCGAACTCGATCAAGTCCGCCGCGTCCCGTGCCGCTTGCGCGGTCGCCGCGATCGCGGCCGCGCAGGGCTCGCCGACGGCAAACACCTCGCCTTGCGAAAGCAACGGATGCGGCGGCACGGCAATGCCCTCGAACGGACGGCTTACCTCGATCCCGTCCAGGCCCCGGACGTCCTCGCCCGTGTAGATGGCGGCCACGCCGGGAATCGCGCGGGCCGCCGCAACGGACACGACCCTGAGCTTCGCCCGTGCGTGCGCGCTGCGCGCGAACGCGACATGCAGGCACCCGTCCGGCGCGAAATCTGAAACGTAGCGGCCGCCGCCGCGCAAGCGGCGTTCGTCGACGTCGATCACTTGCCCGGATGCTGCGTCCCGCACTTGCCGCAGGTACGCTTCGCCAGGTCGGCGTGGAACGCGTCGAAGGCCTGCGGCAGCTGGGTCGCGAGGTTGGAAACATGCACCTCCACCCGATGCAGCAGATGGTGGCAGGACGGGCAGAACCACTCGAACGCGTCCAGCAGGTCCTTCGGCCTCGCGCGCTCCACCAGCAGGCACAGGCTGCCCGCCTCGGGGCGCTGCGGCGAATGCCGCACATGCGGCGGCAGGAGGAAGATCGCGCCCTCCTCCAGGTCCACCCGGTGCGGCCCCTCCGGGGTCATGATGGCCAGGTAGGCGTTGCCCTTGAACTGGTAGAACAGTTCCTCGAGCGGATCGTCGTGGTAGTCGTGGCGGCGGTTGGGCCCGCCCACCACCGACACGATGAAGTCGGTGTACTGCCAGATCTGCTGGATGCACACCGGCGGCTGCAGCTTGTCACGGCGCTCTTCGATCCAGCGCGGAAAATCGATCGCCTTGAGCAACGCGTGCAGGTTGAGGGGCTTGCGGAATTCCATGGTCATGGTCATTGTGCCGCGATCAGGTTGGCGAGGTACTCGGGATCCCTGCTCAGGCGCGCCGATTCACCGTCGTACACGATGCGCCCGCGGTCCATCACCACGGTGCGTGGGGAGAATTCCAGCGCCACGCGGC
>VGIE01000578.1 GCA_016867955.1 Betaproteobacteria bacterium | reverse complement strand
GACATAAGTGTGATTCTTCAATAAAATCACGCCCTTCGCTTCGCCTCCCGTGTATTTCCGCAAAGCAAGAATCCCGTGAAAACGTTCTCCGCCAAGCCGCTTGAAGTCCAGCGCGACTGGTTCGTCATCGATGCCGCCGACAAGGTTCTCGGCCGCCTCGCCGTCGAGCTGGCCCGCCGCCTGCGCGGCAAGCACAAGCCGGTCTACACCCCGCACGTCGACACCGGCGACTACATCGTCGTCCTCAACGCCGCCAAGATCCGCGTCACCGGCAACAAGGCCGCGGCCAAGAAGTACTATCGCCACAGCGGTTATCCGGGGGGGATTTCCGAGACCACATTCGAGAAGATGCAGGAACGTTTTCCGACCCGCGCGCTTGAAATCGCCGTCAAGGGCATGCTGCCCAAGGGGCCCCTCGGCTATGCGATGTTCCGCAAGCTGAAGGTCTATTCAGGCGACACCCACCCGCATGCCGCGCAGCAGCCCAAGGTTCTGGAGATGAATTCATGATCGGCAATTACTACTACGGCACGGGACGGCGCAAGACGGCTGTAGCCCGCGTGTTCATCAAGACCGGCAGGGGCGCTTTCGTCGTCAACGACAAGCCGGTGGACGTGTTCTTCGGCCGTGAGACGGGCCGCATGGTGGTTCGCCAGCCGCTGGTGCTGACCAATAACCTGAATTCCTTCGACGTTATGGTGAACGTGGACGGTGGCGGCGAGTCGGGCCAGGCCGGCGCTGTGCGCCATGGCATCACGCGCGCGCTGATCGAGTTCGATCCCGCGCTCAAACCGCTGCTCAGCAAGGCAGGACTGGTGACGCGCGACGCGCGCGAAGTCGAGCGCAAGAAGGTCGGCCTCCACAAGGCGCGCCGTCGCAAGCAGTTCTCCAAGCGCTGATCGCGAGAACGCCCCGGAAAAGCCGCCTTCTCTAGGCGGCTTTTTTGTCTGTGGGGCAGCAGGCCGAGGCAGCACTGGAATCAGTATCAGTTTCGTTGGTACTTGCCTATGTGCCGTACCGGAGGAATAGAAATATGATCATGGCTCCGGAATTCGAGTACCTGGCGATACCAGAGGACCGCTTTTGCAACTGCGCCCCTCGCGCTCCCCTGTATCGGCGCGCCTGGCGGTGATTCTGTTAGGCGCTCATAGCAATGATGGGTGAATGACCATGAATGGCAAGCGCATCAAGGTTGGCATCGTCGGCGGCACCGGTTACACCGGCGTGGAGTTGCTGCGCATTCTCGCGACCCACCCGAACGTGGAACTGACGGCCATCACCTCGCGCAAGGAGGCCGGCATGCCGGTCGCCGAGATGTTTCCCAGCCTGCGTGGCCATGTTGCGCTGGCCTTCAGTGACCCGGCCAGGTCCGGGCTTGAATCCTGTGAGGCGGTGTTCTTCGCGACGCCCAACGCCGTCGCGATGTCGCAGGCGCGGCCGCTGGTCGATGCCGGGGTCAAGCTGATCGACCTGTCGGCGGATTTCCGCCTCAAGGACATTTCCGAGTGGGAGCAGTGGTACAAGGCGAAGCACGCAGCCCCCGAGCTCGTGGCCGAGGCGGTGTATGGCCTGCCCGAAGTCAACCGCGAACTCATCCGCAACGCGCGCATCGTCGCCAACCCCGGCTGCTACCCGACCGCGGTCCAGCTCGGTTTCCTGCCCCTGCTCGAGTCGGCGCTCGTCGACCGTGATCACCTGATTGCCGATGCCAAGTCGGGCGTGAGCGGCGCCGGGCGCAAGGAGGAGGTACGCTTCCTGTTTGCCGAGTCCGCCGACAATTTCGCCGCCTACGGCGTGGCGGGTCATCGCCACTGGCCCGAGATCCGGCAGGGGCTCGCACAGGCGGCGGGCGCCGCGGTCGGCCTGGTATTCGTCCCGCATCTGACACCGATGATCCGCGGCATCCACGCCACGCTCTACGCGCGCCTCGGCGCGGCGGCAAGGGATGCCGATTTC
>VGIE01000577.1 GCA_016867955.1 Betaproteobacteria bacterium | reverse complement strand
GCTGTCGGCAAGCGTGTAGAAGCGGAAATCACCGTAGGTCGACGTGATGCCGGCATAGACGGCCACGATATTCGCCCCGCCAGCCCGCGACTGCAGGATGGTCGACGCCCCGAAACCCTGGCCTGTCTGGACATGCCCGGCGAGCAATGCGGGAATGCCCGCCACTCCTTGCGCCACCTGGGTCACGAATTCGACGTCAAGGTTGTACTTCTTGAAGAAATCGCGGTCTGCCGCGATGAATTCCAGCGCGAAGTACGGCACTGACAGCGCCTTGATCTTCGTCATCGCCGGCAGCCTGTTCGCGACAGTCTGCGCCTGCGCCACGCCGCTGCCCAGCAAGAGCATCATCGCGCATGCCAGCATTGTGCGCAGTTTGCCGCCCGACCACTTGAATGTTTCCATCTACCCCTCCTCTTTGTGCGGCCATGGCCGCGTCTGATTGAACAACTGCGTGGACGGCCCCGCCTCATCCTGACTCGCGGCGCGCATCAACCTGGCTCCCGGACAACCGGTCGGGCAAAATTCTAATGCAACGTACATCCTGCCGCTCGGATTTTTCGGACCCTTCGCCACGGATTCGCCGCACCACGGAGCGCCCCGCTCCGCGCGCGCTCAACTCTACCGGAACATCACCCGAGCACCGCCGCGGCCTCGCGCTCCACCGCGGTGCCCTTGAAAAAGTCACGGTTGAGCTGGCCATACAACCGGACGGGATTGGCGAAGACGAAGTCCCTGAACTCGGCTTCGTTGCACAACCCCTTGTCCAGCATTTCGTGCGCCTCGGCCAAGACGGAGGTCATGTCGAGCACGTCAAAATGCCCGATGTCGGATCCCAGCACCGGCCGCAGGCGCACGCCCAGAGGGTTGATCCGCGTATCGAACGCCAGGGCGTTCATCGGATCATCCGCCTCGCAACCGAAGAAGAATTTGTCGACGAAGAGGTCTCGAATGTCCTCGACACCGGTAATGCCACATTTCTCGAAATCGTCCCAGGTATCAGGCCGCGGCGCCTCGAGCATGGCGGCATAGGCTGCCTTGACAGAGTCGAGGTTGCCGGCGATGCGACCCGTTCCATACTGTTCGGTCAGCCTCGACATGAGGCCCACGTCGAGAAGTGCCGGAGCCGTGTACTCAAGCACCGCCTCGGTGCTCCTTTTTTGCCAGTGCCCGACCAGATCGGCGTACAGATTGCTTGCCCACGCCACGCCACCCTCCAGGAACGCGAAGCGCAGGTCGGGGAAGCGCCGGGTCACTCCGCCGAGGAACAATGACTTCGCCAGCGCCTCCTGCGCGCTGGCAAACTGGCCGATGTGGTTGTAGGTGAAGTTCGTCGGCGAACGGCGACTGCCCCATCCGTAGCCCTGCGAATGGAAGGACGGCGACAGCTTCAACTCCTGGAACTTCGCCCACACCGGGTCGTAGTCGTAGTCGCTGTCCAGTCCGAAGGTATCGAGCCGGTCCGCATGATACTTGAGATCGGGGTACCGACGCGCCAGCTCCGGAACGTTGCGGCGCGCGTAACCATGGACCATGACCGACTTGAGCCCGAGCGTATTCACCGCATATTCCATCTCCTCGATCGCCTCCTGCGGCGTGTACATGGGAATGATGGCCACGGGCGTCATGCGCTCGGCATAGGCGTGATCGCCGAACAGCTCGGCGACGTAGGTGTTGTAGGCGCGCAGTGTCGCCCGGCGAAGCTCCTTCGAGGGCAGGAAGCACAGCGTGTCGAATATCAGGCCGAAGGTCGGGTACAGAACCGAATAATCGATCCCCATCTCTCCGAGGCGCTCGTACAACAGGCGGGGCAGCGAGACGGTAATGCGGTCCAGGGAGTTCTTTGTCGGCAGCGCCCACCAGCCCTGCATCTGGATGCCGCGGTCCTTGCGCACGGCAGCCGGGGTCGTCTGGACATCGTAGAAGGGCTTGAAAACGTCGCGCTCCAGCGCATCAACCATGT
>VGIE01000576.1 GCA_016867955.1 Betaproteobacteria bacterium | reverse complement strand
GCGACCCCTTTTGCAGGCCACGCCAGCGGCAGGCCTTGCTGCACTGGGCCTATGACAGCCGAAATATCTGAGATCCCACCAGGATTCTTGATTTCGAAAGCGGCAAGCTTTTGAATTTCGAGCGCATCACATTGATCGAGACGGCCGGCGTCAGACTTGCCGCCACCTTAAACGCTGCGCTTTCTCGGTGATGGCGCCAGCATGAAACCCCAAGCCGAACCATCGACCCACGAAGTTCTGGCCGGCCTCGTCGAGCGCGTCACCTACCATAATAGCGAGAATGGATTCTGCGTTCTCCGTATCAAGGCGCGCGGGCATCGTGACCTGGTCACGGCGGTGGGGCACGCGGCAACGATCAGCGCCGGCGAGTGGGTCACGGCGTGTCGCTTCGACACCGCCAATCCTAGCGGTATCCCGCAAGCCAGCCGAGGGAAGCGGAGTTGAACAGGCCCGGCTTCGACACCGTGACGGCGTGACCACCCTCGTCGAACACGTGCAGCCTGGCGCCGGGAATGCCGCGCGCGAGTTCCTCCGAGGAATACGGCGGCGTGAGGATGTCGTCGCGGGCGCAGCACACCAGGGCAGGTGTACCGATTCGCCCGAGCTCGGTCCGCCGGTCGTGGTCCATGACCATATCCATGCGCGCCTGCAAGACAGCCGGGGAAGCCAGGTCACGTTCGGCCGTTGCCGCGCTCGCCTCCAGCGCAATCGCATTGTCACGGACGTATTGCGGCGGGAACATCAGGATACCGGCCATTCGCGCGTAGGCGACGGGCCCGCCGGCCCGTAACAGGTCCCCACGCAGCCGGAGGACCAGCCGCAAGTGCTCATCAGGACCAGCCCACGAGGCAGCGAGAATCATCGCCATGAGGCGGTGCGGCGACGACAGCGCGATTTCCTGGCCGATGGCGCCTCCCGCCGAGTGGCCGACCAGCAGGCACCTGTCGATGTCGAGGGCGTCGAGCACCGCAATGGCGTCCTCGGCCATCAGGCCGATCGTGTAACGCCCCTCCCAGCGCGTACTGCGCCCGGTACCTCGCTGATCCCACCGTACCACTCGATAGCCGGCTCCGAGGAAATCGCGCACCTGCGGGCCCCAGAAGCTGCCGGTGCCGCTGAGGCCGGTGGCGAACAGCACGACAGGCCCCTCGCCCTCGTCCTCGACCCACAGTTCACAGTCATTCCTACGAATTGAAACCATTGCCGCATTCCGGTTCTGTCGCAATCCGACCGCGCGGAGAATCTCAGGTTTCGGTAAGCCGCACCAGCGTGAATGTCGGGCGTGCCGGCCGGCCCTAGATGGCGGGGTGAGTGCCTCGCACCGCGCGACGCGGTTCGAAAGCAGCGTATATGATCGGCGTCGGACACCGGTGCTGTCCTTCCGGGAAGCGGCGGGGAGTCATGTCGACAATCTACGGTCTTCATCATGCTCACCTCTTCTGCGCCGACCTTCCGGCGACAATCGACTGGTGGGTGCGCATGTTCGATGCGCGGGTCGCCTTCGACGGCATAATGGCCGGCTCGCGCAATGTGTTCCTGACGGTAGGAGAGGGCAGGCTGCATCTGTACGCGCAGCCACCACGGGACCTTGGTCAGGGCGCCGTGCACCATCTGGGTGTCCGCGTCGCCGGCCTGCCGGACGTGGTGCGGCGATTGTGCCGGGAAGGAGCCAGCATCCGTTCGGAGATCCGCGAGTTTCCCTTGTTTCGCTATGTCATGACGGCAGCGCCGGACAATGTGTTGGTCGAGGTGTTCGAGTTCTTCGAGGATCGCCTGCCGCCGGAGCTCTCGGCCTACTTCAACGAGCCCGTGACATCTCGGTCGAGCTCGCCCTGAACGATCGCCGGTGTGTCTGCCGGCCGGCATGCGTGTTACGATTTCCCGTGCATCCTCTGCTTCGCGAGGCGCCGAATGACCGGTCTGACGAATAGACAGGCCTTTGCAAGCACAGATTTCACGGC
>VGIE01000575.1 GCA_016867955.1 Betaproteobacteria bacterium | reverse complement strand
GGATTCGCGCCGGCCTCCAGGCCGCGGCTCATCATCGCGGTGATGGTCGACGAGCCCTCCGCGGGGCAGTACTACGGCGGCCTCGTCGCCGCGCCGGTGTTCGCCAAGGTGATGGAAGGTTCGCTGCGGAAGCTGGGCGTGCCGCCGGATGCACCGATGAAGCCTATCGTGCTGCCTGCGGCGGGGCAGGAAGTGAAGGAGAGCCTCTAGGCATGGGGACGGAGCGCGACGCGGTGAACGCGGAGGCCGCGCAGGTCCTGCAGCAGCTTGCCGCGCAGGGCGTGCGCGCCGGCGGGCTTGCCACCGACTCGCGTGCACTCCGGCCGGACGAGGTGTTCCTTGCCATGCCGGGCGCGCGCAGCGACGGCAGGCAGCACATCGACGCGGCGCTGGCGGCCGGCGCGTCCGCTGTGCTGTGGGAGCGCGAGGGCTGGGAATGGGATGCAGCGGCACGGCACGGCGTGCCCAACCTGCCGGTGGCGGGGCTGCGCGGGCTCGCAGGCCATCTTGCCCACGAGGTGTATGGCCGGCCCTCCGAAAAGCTCTGGACAATGGGTGTCACCGGCACAAATGGCAAGACCTCCTGCTCGCAGTGGCTGGCCCATACCTGCACCGATTGCGGCGCGAGGACGGCGGTGATCGGCACCCTGGGCAGCGGTTTTCCCGGCGCGCTGGACGCGTCGCGCTTCGGTGCGGTCATCAACACCACGCCGGACCCGGTGCTGCTTCATCGCGCGCTCGCCGAGCTGCATGCGGCCGGAGCGCAGGGCGTGGCGATGGAGGTCTCCTCCATCGGCCTGGACCAGGAGCGCACCAACGGCGTGGTGTTCGGCGCGGCGCTGTTTACCAACCTGTCGCGCGACCATCTCGATTACCACGGCGACATGGAGAGCTACGCGCGCGCCAAGCAGCGCCTGTTCCAGTCGCCGGGCCTGCGCCATGCCATCGTCAACCTCGATGATGTGCAGGGCGTGCAGATTGGCCGCATGCTGTCGGGTTCGGGCGTCAACCGCGCCGGCTACAGCTGCTTCGAAGGCGTTGCCATGCGCGCCGGGCTGGAGAGCTGGGTCGAGGCGCACGGGACGGACCTCTCGGCGCGGGGAATGAGCTTCACCGTCCGCAGCAGCTGGGGTGAGGCGCGGCTGAAAACGCCACTGCTCGGACGCTTCAACCTGTCCAACCTGCTCGGCGTGCTGGCGACCATGCTGGTGTCCGGCGTTCCCTTCGAGCGCGCCACGGCGGCCCTCGAGCACTTGCAGCCGGTGGCGGGGCGAATGCAGCGCTTCGGCGGCGGCACGCAGCCACTGGCGGTGGTCGATTATGCGCACACGCCCGATGCGCTGGAGAAGACGCTTGCGGCCCTGAAGGATGTCGCCCGCGCCTCGGGTGGCAGGCTGGTGTGCCTGTTCGGTTGCGGTGGCGAGCGCGACCGCGGCAAGCGCGCGCTGATGGGGGCAATCGCCGCGCGCCACGCCGATCGGGTCGTGCTGACCAGCGACAATCCTCGTGGCGAGGACCCGCTGCTGATCCTCGACGACATCCTCGCCGGCATGGGGGAGGGGCAGAGCGCGGCGCCGCTGGTCGATCCCGATCGCGCGGCCGCGATACGCGCGGCGATCCTCGCCGCGGCCACCAGCGACGTGGTGCTCATCGCCGGGAAGGGCCACGAGGACTACCAGGAAGTGGCGGGCGTAAAACGCCCCTTCTCCGATGCACTCGAAGCGCAGGCGGCACTGCGGGACTGGAAGGCATGATGAGCCTGTCCGAGAGCATGGCCGCACTGGGCGCACGCATGCTGCCGGCCGGCTCCGCCGGTTCGGACCGGCGTTTCGCCTCGGTCTCCACCGACAGCCGCACGCTTGAGCGCGATGCCCTGTTCGTGGCGTTGCGCGGCGAGCGTTTCGACGGCTACCAGTTCCTCGATGCCGTGCGCGAACGCGGTGCAGCCGCCGCGCTGATCGACGAGCG
>VGIE01000574.1 GCA_016867955.1 Betaproteobacteria bacterium | reverse complement strand
TCCGCGAAGCGATACGTCCAGTAGTCCACCTGCTCGGGGGAGTTGACCAGGGTCTCGATCAGCTTGTCCCGCTTCCGAGGGTCCTTGCTGGCCAGGAACTCCCGCACTCGCTCGGGCGGCGGCAACGTGCCGGCGACGTCCAGACAGACCCGGCGCAGGAACTCCGCGTCGCCCGACTGCTCGGAGGGACGGATGCCGAGCTTGCGCAGCTTGGCAAAGACGTGATCGTCGATGATGTTCCTCCCGGTTATCGCCGGGTAGTTGCCGGCCGGCTTGGCGACCACCCCGACCCAGATGCCGGTTGGTTCGCATCCCGCCAGGTGAATTAGCACCGTGGTCTCTCCGGGCTTGACGGCCTTGACCACGCCGTCATCGCCGGTTTCCGCGACCGCGCCGTTCTTGGCCGCGTAGCGCACCTGCTCGGTGACGTCTTCACGACGGCCGTCCGAAAAGTGGGCCGTGACGACCACCTGTTGCTTGCCGCCCACGTCCAGGAGGACTTCCGTGGGAGACACTTCCAGCTGCTCGATCCGCACCTTGTCCGAGGCGGGGTCCACTCCATAGGGAGCTCCCTGCCGCACCCAGTCGCGGATCATGGCGTAGTCGGAGGAGTCGGGACCGAACAGCTGGCCCCCGACATGCGCGACGCTCATCGTGGGCTTGAGCAGCAGCAGGCTTTTTTCCGGCTGCTTCAGGTCGATCCTCGGCGGCTTGGGACCCTTCGGCTCCACGGTAAGCACCGAGTAGATTCCTCCCTGCACGATCCACCGGTGGTCCTCCCCGGGGTCGACCATGTCAAACGACAGTTTCAACCCCCCTCGGCCGATCACGCTGCCGTGACAGTCCGTGTTGTTGCAGCCTCTCCGGGTGAGAATGCGGCCCACATCCCGAGCGAAACTGAAGGGGCGGCCTTCCTGGGATCGCTCGATCCGGATCTTGGTTTCGGCCACCCGGTTGCCGAGCCCGACGGTCAATACCGTCTCCCCGTCGGCACGGCCGAGGATCTTCGCCTTCATTCCCGTCTTGGCGACCTCGGCCAGTTGCGGGTTGGCGACCGAGAACTGGCAGTCGGACGTAACGTCGCGTTCTCTGCCGTCGGCGTACTTGCCGAGCACGATGAGCTGCTGCGATGCCTTGGCTCCGCTGAGCGTCGGCTCCTGGGGCAGGATCCGTATGGAAAGCGGCTGAGGCGTAGAGGCGGCGACAGGAGCCGAAAAAACCACTCCGAGGAAGACGTAGAGAGCAAGCTCGGTTCTTGACGGAGCCATGGATTTCCTCTCCCCGCAATTCGGCAACCTGTTCGACCGCGTCATCGTGAAGCGTAGCCTCCAACCCGCCGGGGCCTGAGGATCATCAAGGGGATCTCGCCCACGTGCAGGGGCGGTCCGACCTTGCCTTCGACGACGGGACTGGCGCTGATCCTGACCAGCCGCGGCAGCCGAGTCTCCGGAGCATCCGCGGCTGCCACCAGCAGGATCGTCGTCATGCCGCTCGCGGGCACGAAGCGCTCCTTGTCCCCTTCGTCGATCGGAGCGCCGCGCTCCGGTTCCCCTTCGATCCCTGACAGGGCCTCGACGCCCGGGGGGAGGCCCTCGACCCTGACGGCGATGTTGCCTGCGAGGCCTTCCTCCAGCGCGGCGAGCACGATGAGTTTCCTGGCTTCCCCGGCCCTCAGGTTGATCCGATCGACAGGGATCTTGCGCTCCACATTTCCTTGCCGGCTGGAGCATTGCCAGCATACCTCGATCTCTCCGACGTGAGGAATCCGGGGACGAATCAGTATCCGGTAAACAAAGTCGGAGCTACCATGTCGAGAGCTGAAGTCGCGGATCTGGAGCACGTGGCGCCCCCCACGCTCGAATTTGTAGATCGTCTTCGGTTCAACCGTCCGATTGTAAAAGGTAAAGGCCCGCCCGATCCTGCGGTAGACGTTCGCGACCACCTCCCGGCCTTCCCCGTCCAGAACCCT
>VGIE01000573.1 GCA_016867955.1 Betaproteobacteria bacterium | reverse complement strand
GTATGCCGAGCTCGGCCCGACACACCATTCCCTGGAAGACATGGCGATTCTGCGCACCCTGCCGGGCATGCGCGTGCTGGCGCCGTGCGATTCCACCGAATTGCGGCTGGCCTTGCGCGCTGTCCTGCAAGAGAAGGGGCCGGCCTATATCCGCATCGGCAAGAAAGGCGAACCGGCCATTCATGCCACCCCGCCCGAATTCCAAATCGGCCGGGCCATCGTCGTCCGTCCGGGCAAAGACATCGCACTGCTGGTTGCCGGCAACATGATGGCCGAAACCCTCCGGTCAGCCGAAAGCCTTGCTGAACAGGGTGTCTCGGCCGAAGTGGTCAGCTTTCATACCGTCAAGCCGCTGGACGAAAGCTACCTGCAGGCGGCGGTATCCCGGTTCCGATTTATCGCAACGGTCGAAGAGCATGGCGTCATTGGTGGGTTCGGCAGCGCCGTCGCCGAATGGCGGGCGCAAGCTGGCGTGTCCCTGCCGCAACTGATCTTTGGCACCGGCGACGAATTCATGCACGAAGTCGGCAGCCAGTCTTACGCACGGGCCAAATACGGGCTGACCGCAGACAACATTGTCCGTCGCGTCCAGGCGGCCCTGAGCCGTAGCTGAGGCAGTCGGCATGCGCATCGGGCTCGATTTCGACAATACCATCGTCAGCTACGATGTGCTGTTCCACAAGGTGGCGCTGGAACAGGGCGTCATCCCACCCGATACCCCGGCCAACAAGCTGGCCGTGCGCGACCATCTGCGTGCAACCGGTCGCGAGCCGGTGTGGACGGAAATGCAAGGCACGGTTTACGGCGCGCGCATGGACGAAGCGCTCGCCTATCCGGGCGTGATCGAATTTCTGCAATGGGCCGGCCAGGCGGGGCACGATCTCGCCATCATCAGTCACAAGACCCGCCATCCCTTTCTCGGTCCGCAATATGACCTGCATGCCGCGGCACGAGCCTGGGTCGAACACCACCTGTGCGTGGCCGGGCAGCCCCTGATCCCGCCCGCGCAGGTTTTTTTCGAGCTGACCAAGGAAGCGAAGCTGGCCCGCATCGCCAGCTTCGGCTGCGACCTGTTTCTCGACGATCTGCCGGAGATACTCTTGGCCCCGGGTTTCCCATCCGCCACGCGACCGGTGTTGTTCGACCCGGAAGGCCACCATGGCGCCGATGCCGTGCTCGCAGCGCGACAGGTGCGCTCGTGGCATGAACTGGCAAAATGGCTGGAGACATGAGTCGTCCCATGGAGATCGAACCCCGCGTTGCCGCGCTGTTGAGCGCGGCAGGCATGCCTGGCAAAGTCGATGCCATCGAAACGCTTTCCGCTGGCGGCAACAATCGCACCTATCGGGTCACGACGGCAACGGGGGCTTGCGTGGCCAAGCAATATTTCTCCCATGCCGGCGATCTGCGTGACCGCTTGAGCAGTGAATTCGCCTTTCTGACCTATGCCGGCCAGGCCGCACCGGGTTGGGCGCCTGCGGCACTGGCGGCCGACCGCGAAACCGGCATGGCGCTGTACGAATACGTTCCCGGCCGGCCATTGCGTCCCGGCGAAGTGACTGCCGAGCACGTCGATGCCGCGGCGCGCTTCTTCCTGGCGCTGAACGCCGCAGACCAACGCGCAATAGCGCAATTGCCCGTCGCCTCTGAGGCCTGCTTTTCCATCGAAGAACACCTGGCGCTGATCGAGGCGCGCCTCGAAAAACTGCAGGCGCTCGAACAACAGGTGCCCGAAGATCGCGAAGCGCGTGATTTTGTCGAAGCCATCGTGGCTCGCTGGCAAGACATCAAGGGCGGCATCCGCACGGGCGCAAGTGCGGCAGGCCTGGAAGCGGCATCGCCGCTCGATAATGGCCAGCGCTGCATTTCGCCCTCCGACTTCGGCTTCCATAACGCCTTGCTGCAGCCCGACGGGCAACTGCGCTTCCTCGACTTCGAATACGCCGGCTGGGATGATCCCGCCAAGCTGAC
>VGIE01000572.1 GCA_016867955.1 Betaproteobacteria bacterium | reverse complement strand
CGGGGTCAGGTCGAATTGCTGCAGCAGGAAGTTCTCCATGTCTTCCGGGCAGCCGGCGGCGATCTCGAGGCGCACCGTGTCGCCGAAGTGGCGCTGTGGCAACTCGCCCTGCAGCGCGGTGCGCAGGTTCTTGATTTCTTCGTCGTCGAGGAAGAGGTCGCTGTTGCGCGTGACGCGAAACGGGTAGGAGCCCAGCACGTTCATGCCCTGGAACAGGGCGCCAAGGAAGGCCTGCAAAACTGAGGTCAGCAGCACGAAATGGAATCCCCGGCCGGCGACCGTCTCGGGCAGGCGGATCACCCGCGGCAGCAGGCGCGGTGCCTGCACGATGGCGGTTCCCGAACTGCGCCCAAAGGCGTCACGGCCCTCCAGCGCCACCGCGAGGTTGAGCGATTTGTTCAGCACGCGCGGGAAGGGGTGCGCGGGGTCCAGCCCGATGGGTGTGAGCAGTGGCACCATCTCGCGCTGGAAATAGTCCTGCAGCCACTTGTGCTGCTCGCGCGACCAGTCTTTTTCCTGCAGAAAGTGCACGCGGGATGCGGCCAGTGCCGGCAGCACCTCCTCGTTGAGTAGCCGGTACTGCTCGGCGACGATGGCGTGCGCCTCGTCGGAGACGGTGGCCAAGATCTGGCTGGCGGTATCCTCGCCGTAGCGGCTGATCTCGTCGCCCAGCTTGATGCGCTCCTTGAGCTCGGCGACGCGGATCTCGAAGAATTCGTCCATGTTCGAGGACACGATACACAGGAAGCGCAGGCGCTCGAGCGGCGGCGCGTCACTGTCCTGCGCCTGCGCCAGCACCCGCCGGTTGAAGGCGAGCATGCCCGGCTCGCGGGAGAGGATGCGCTGCGGCACGCCCCACGCGGCGGCCTTGGCACCCGCGCGCGCGCGGGGTTTCTGCTTCGATGTGGGGGCTTTTCGCTTCGGCATGTCCTGCGTCATCGGGCGTGAGGGTAAGGTTGCAGTGTTACAGATTTGTCACACCCTTGCAGGGTGTTGCTGCCACGCGGCTTGCCGGGCTCCTGAAACATTCTCGTCAAATGGGCCCGATAGCATGTTGACCTGAATCAACCCGTTGCCGGGCGGCCTCGCGTGCCGATCGTCGACTCAATCCACTGGTCCGAGAGATATGCACCCGGAAGCCGAGAATTTCAAGCAATTCGATACCGAACCGGAGCAACTGCGCGCCATGGTCCTGTCGACGGGGGCATGGTCGAGCGCCAGCTCCTGTATGCCACCAGCGGACTGCGTCCAGGCGAAGGCGCGCAGCTGCCGAGGGCTGCCGAAGGCGAGGCCGAAGTCAACACTGCCGAACGCGACATCGACGAGCTCTGCACGGCCATCATCGCACGCCGCCAGCCCGGCGCAAACGACCTGCGGCTGGTGACGACCGTGCGCAGGACCATTACCGGCCTCGTGCGCGTCGGCGACGGGGCCGAGAAGATCGCCGGCACGGCGCAGAACCTGCACGAAATAAACTCGCCGCGTCCCCAGGCCCGGTGACCTTGGCGTGGTGGCAGACGTCGTGCTCGACATGCTGCGCCGTTCGCTCAACGCCTCTGCCGTCTCTTGGTTGAGGATGCGCCGCACATCGCCCGCCAGGAGCTCGATGTCGACGAGTATTTCCAGGCCATCCTGCGCCAGTTGCTGACCTGCATGATCGAGGACCCGCGCGCGATCTCCGGTGCGATCGACCTGATCTTCATCGCCAAGTCGCTTGAGCGCATCGGCGACCATGCCAAGAACATCTCCGAGTACGTGGTGTACATGATCAAGGGCAAGGACGTGCGCCATGTCACCATCGAGGAGATGGAAGAGGTTGCGCGCTCCTGAAGCGGTACGCGGGTTGCGCACGGCCCGCCCGGATGCTGCCCGCCCGGACGCGGCCGGCTCGAGTTCAAACCGGCGCGGCCTGCCGGTCGATGTTTTCGGCAATCATCCGGTAGCGGATGCTGGAGTTGGTGAGGTCGCGGGAGAA
>VGIE01000571.1 GCA_016867955.1 Betaproteobacteria bacterium | reverse complement strand
GCTGCGCGGCGAGATCGCCGGCACCGCCGCCCTGCTGCATGAACTCAAGTCGCGCGGCCTGCGCCTGTATGCGCTGACCAATTTCTCGTCGGAGACCTGGCCGATCGCGCAGGCGCGCTGTCCGACGCTCGCGCTGTTCGACGACGTGGTGGTGTCGGCCGAGGTCGCCCTAGTGAAGCCGGACCCGCGCATCTACGCGCATGCCATCAGCCGCTGCCGGCTGCGCCCGGCGCATACGGTGTTCGTCGACGATCTGCCGGTGAACGTGGGGGCCGCTGCAGCCGCCGGCCTGCAGGCCCTGCACTTCACCACCCCCGAGCGGCTGCGCGAAGACCTGGCCGGACTGCTGGCTGCCTGAGCGGCCCCGCCCGGCCGCCTGCGCGCCGCGCGCCTGCTAGAATTCGCCCTCGCCGCGGCGCCAGTCGCACGGCGGCATTTCCTCGGTCCGGCAGATCCCGCCACAACACTCATCAATCCCGACATGAAACTCCATGCCCTGCGCCTGCAACCCGGCGACGACCTGCACCTCGCGCTTGAAGAATTCACGCAGAAATCAGGTATCAGTGCCGGCTTCATCGCCGGTGCCGTCGGCAGTCTGCTGCGCGCGCGGCTGCGCTTCTCCGATGCAGGCGTGCCCAACCTGGTCGGCGGGCCGCTGGAGATCCTGTCGCTGTCCGGCACGCTGTCCCCCGACGGCGCCCACCTGCACCTGTCAGCGGCCAACGCGCGGGGCGGCGTTCTCGGCGGGTATGTGATGTCTGGCTGCATCATCCACACCACCGCCGAGGTTGTCATCGGCGAGGCGACCGCGCTGTCGTTCCGGCGCGAACCAGATGCGAAGACCGGTTATCGCGAACTGGTCGTGAGCCCGCGACCCGACTGACGCCGGGCCGCCAGGACCGCAATGCTTGCCGTGCAATCCGCAGACAGCGAAGGGCGCCGACCATGAGCACCAGACGGGCCGCAATCACCCTCTACCACAACCCCCGCTGCGGCAAGAGCCGCTCCGCGCTCGACCTGCTGCAGGGGAAGGGCGTCGAACCGCGGGTCGTCGAGTACCTCAAGACGCCGCCCACCCGCGCGGAACTCGCGGCCATCGTGAAGAAGCTGGGCGTGAAGCCCGAGGCGATCGTGCGCACCGGCGAGGAAATCTACAAGGAGAGGTACAAGGGCAAGGCCATGACCGACGCGCAGTGGCTAGACGCGCTGGCCGCTCACCCGATCCTGATCGAACGGCCCATTGCCGTGAAGGGCGAGCGGGCAGTGCTCGGACGCCCGCCGGAGAATGTACTCAAGTTAGTGTAGCGATTAACGTCTACACTATCTCTGCAGTCATATTGTTATCACGGGCCTCGGGCTGCTGCGGCTGCGGGTGCCACCACCGGCGAACCGGCGCGGGGTCGCGCGTGCGACGCGGCCCGGTCTAGCGGCCCTCTCGGTTCCCCTCGTCGTCCCACAGCCATGCCGCGCCGCGAACGCCGCTCGAATCGCCGTGCAGGTTGCGCGCGAGCCGCGTGTCGACGCGGTCGGAGAACACGTGCTGCCCCCACAGGCGCGGCACGTTGCGGTACAGCCGCGCGATGCCGGACAGCCCGCCGCCCAGCACGATGATCTCCGGATCGAGGATGTTGATCACCTGCGCCAGTGAGCGTGCCAGGCGCGCCTCGTAGCGCGCCAGGCTGGCTTCGCAGGCGGCATCCCCGCGCGTCGCGCCCTCGGCGATCTGCAGCGCCGTGAGTGCCGCTTCACCCGGTTTCGCGCTAGAGTGCGCCGCGCCTTGTGCCCGCTGGCGTTCCTGATCGCGCGCGCAGACGCGTGCGTGGTCGCGCGCCAGGGCCGGCCCGGAGAGATAGGTCTCGATGCAGCCGGCACGGCCGCAATAGCATTGCGGCAGCGGCAGGTCCTCGCCCGCCGGCAACGGCAGCGGGTTGTGCCCCCACTCGCCCGCGATGGCGTTGGCCCCGGTGAGCACGCGG
>VGIE01000570.1 GCA_016867955.1 Betaproteobacteria bacterium | reverse complement strand
TGCTCGAGGTGATGCGCGCGGCCGGTGAAGTGGGCGGTGGGCGCTGGAATGTTGTGGAGGCGGGCGGGCTCCGGGATGCGGATCAATGCCCTGTCCAGCTTCCCATCCAAGGCCGCGACTTGGTCACTCACGCCAGCAACCGCATCGAGGACGCGTTCGGTTTGGCGCTCCAGTTCGGCGATGACCGCGCTCTGCATCTCGTTCGTGTCGCGCGCAAGCGCCTCGATGCGATCCGCCAGATCGCCGTGATCGGTGCGCGCTGCGGCGGCGATGGCCTCAAGAAACCGCTGCTGATAGGCGATCCACGCCTTGCCATGCCGCGGATCGCGCAGCAAGTGGAGGTACGCCTTGCGGAGATCACTGTACAGACGCGGACGGAGAAACTCGCACGTGTCGGCGGGAATGCCCTCACCGTTCGACCAGCGTAGAAGCGAGGGCAACATCTGGTCCCACCATTGCTCGGGAGTGAGTTCGGCGGTCAACTGGGTAGGGTCAGTTGGATCGGTGGTCACGAACAGCCCTTCGCGAGCATCCGGCGATGCATCGAGCAGCCGCTTCCTCCACGTGGTCAACGGGCAGGCGTTCGCTACAGGGAGTTCCTCTCGCGCAAACTCCAGTGCCTTCGCCAGCGCTTCGGCGAGCGCCGCCTCCGAGTGAAAGTTGCCGTCGTGCCGCAGCGACTCCAGTGTGGACTCGGCCGCGCTGCCTGCAAGGTCGCCGAAAATATCGGCCACGGAGTCGACGGCAAAGCTCGCCAAGCTGTCTTTGTCCAGGCATGCGCCCGCCGCCTTCATCGTGGATCAGCGGATTGATCACAATCCCGGCCGCGCCGAGCAGGAAGGGTTCCACGCGCCTACTGTATGGGAAGGCGCGGTAAAGCGCGCGGCGAGTAGAATGAAAACGTATGAAGTTCCCGGTCAGCATCTATCGTGACGAAGACGGTATGTACATTGCGGACTGTGCCGTCATCCCCGGTTGTGTCAGCCAAGGCAAGACCGAGGAGGAAGCAGAGGCCAATATCGCGGACGCGATCCGCGAGTGCCTGGCTGCCCGTGGGGAACTCAATCTGCCGCTGACTGTCATCACTCGCGAGGTTGAAGTGGCGGTCTAATGCCACCAGTTCCGGCGCTCCGGCCCCGGCAAGTGATTCGCGCCTTGGAGCACTTGGGCTGGCAGGTTGTCCGCCAGCGGGGCAGTCATATCATCTTGAGCAAACCTGGATCCATTGCATCGCTGTCCGTGCTGCAGCACGAGCAGGTTGCGCGTGGAACGTTGCGCACATTGATCGCGAAGGCCGGGATTTCGGTGCAGGCCTTCCGGGATGCCTTGGGCGAGTGAGCCGCGCCCGGGGTGACGCTACCATGGTCGCAAGACCCCCATGCTTCCGCTCCCGTCCATCTCTCGCTGCGCGTTCCTGGCCGGTCTTCCTCTGGCGGCCCAGACCACGCGTGAGCAACCGACCTTCTCCGTCGACGTCAAAGTAGTGAACCTGCTGGCCACCGTGCGTGGCCCGCGCGGGGAACTGCTGCGCGATCTGGGCAAAGACGAGTTCACGATTCTCGAAAACGGGTGGCCCCAGGAGATTCGCTACTTCGCCCGCGAAACCGACCTGCCCCTCACCGCCGGCATCCTGATCGACACCAGCCTCAGCCTGGAGAAGATCCTCGACGCCGAGCGCGGCGCCAGCTTCCGCTTCATCGACCGCGTGTTGCGCGAGGGCAAAGACAAGATCTTCGTGATGCAGTTCGATCTCGGGATTCTGGTGAACCAGGCGCCGACGGACTCGCGCAAACTGCTGGAAGACGCGCTGTCGCAAGTAGGCACGCCCACGCAGCGCGAACTGGCGCTGCAGACCGGCGGAGGCACACTTCTCTATGAAGCCGTGATGCGTTCCTCGCGCGACATCATGGCGGCGCAGGGGAATCGCAAGGCGCTGATCGTGCTGTCCGATGGCGGCGAGAACGGCAGCGTGGCCA
>VGIE01000569.1 GCA_016867955.1 Betaproteobacteria bacterium | reverse complement strand
CGCTTGTTGTCGGCGCCGGCCAGGCTGGCGTCGCCATGAGCGAGCACCTCAGCAAATGCGGCGTGCCCCACCTTGTGCTCGAGCGTGGCAGGATTGCCGAACGCTGGCGGTCCGAACGGTGGGACTCCCTGGTCGCGAATGGTCCGGCATGGCACGACCGGTTTCCGGGAATGGAGTTCCCCGGAGATCCCGAAGCCTTCGTCGCCAAGGAGAAGGTCGCCGACTATTTCGTCGCCTATGCAAAGATGATTGCGGCTCCCATACGCTGCAACGTAGAGGTGAGGGAGGTCCGGAGAAATGTCGGCCGGGTCGGCTTCCGCGTCCAAACCTCGGCTGGTGTCATCGGAGCCAACAATGTCGTCGCGGCCACAGGCGCCTTTCAGCACCCCGTCATTCCCAGGATCGTTCCTGACAATGCGACGCTTATGCAGCTCCATTCCGCCTCGTATCGCAATCCTGGCCAATTGCCGGGGGGCGCGGTCCTGGTCGTCGGCGCTGGATCATCGGGCGTCCAAATCGCGGACGAGCTCGTGCGCACGGGAAAGCGCGTCTATCTTTCGGTCGGACCGCACGACCGACCGCCCCGCGCTTACCGCGGCCGCGACTATTGTTGGTGGCTCGGCGTGCTCGGCAAATGGGATGCCGATACCCCGCGACCGGGCACGGAACACGTCACCATTGCCGTGAGCGGCGCACGCGGTGGCGAGACGATCGATTTCCGCCGCTTAGCCGGACAGGGCATTACTCTGCTCGGCCTGACCAACTCCTACAAAGACGGGGTGATGAGTTTCGCAGCGGACCTGAAGGCGAACATTGCGCGGGGCGATGCCAATCTGATGTCCTTGCTGGACGAGGCAGATGCCTATGTCACCCGCAACGGCCTGGACCTTCCGGAGGAGCCGGAGGCGCGCCAGCTCGACCCGGACCCGGATTGTCTAACCAATCCCATTCTCGAACTCGACTTCGCGAGAGCCGGCGTTACCTGCATTATTTGGGCGACAGGCTACTCCGCCGACTACGGCTGGCTGAAGTTCGACATATTCGACGAGAAAGGACTGCCCAAACATCGACGCGGGGTGTCGAGCGAGCCCGGCATTTATTTTCTGGGATTGCCCTGGCAGTCGCGTCGTGGCTCCAGCTTCATTTGGGGTGTCTGGCACGACGCCCAGCACGTAGCGGATCGCATCGCCACACTGCGCCGATACCTCGAATATCACGCGGCCCATACCTCCCACCTCAACCGTGATGAGGTCGCTTAGGATGCGATTGCCCAACATGGAAGCACCGCTTCGAAGCGGAACATGAATCGCTTCCGTGGATAGACCGCCGGCGACTCGTCCTCGATGCCCTTCTGTTGCCGGGGCGGCATTGACGGGCAGGATGGATGCTCCTTGAAAGCCGGCACACACCGGGGAAAGAAATTTGCACGAACGGCTCAAAGCCGCTTAGTACCAACCGCCGCTGATCAGCACCCATGGGCCCAATCGCGCATTCCGAGGGATATGATGCCGTAAGGCCAATAAACTGGTGTGACCGTTGGGCCATCACGCCGCTCGATCATAGTAGCGCAGGAGTCCACCCCATCGCTCGCGGCACCGCGCGGGTCCCATGCGCTGCCGATCCCGCGCCCGAGGGAACCGCAGAATATTGCCCTTCCCTTGGTGGTTCTGCTCGGCATGGTAGTGATCGGCATGCTCGCTCAGCGCGCGCCGCAACGACCGCTCGCCAAACAGGACCAGCCTCGACAGGCACTCCTCCTTGACCGACCGAACCCAGCGCGCGGCGTAGGCATTCAGGTTCGGGCTTTGCGCGGGAAGCGCGAGCAGCTCGACTTGGCCTGACGCAAGGATGGCCCTAAACGACTGGGTGAACTTCGTGTCCTGGTCGTGCAGCAGATAGCGACAGGTCCCGAGGGCACCACCGCAATCCGCCATGGTCACATTCCGGGCCATTTGCTTCATCCACGTCTCGTCCGGA
>VGIE01000568.1 GCA_016867955.1 Betaproteobacteria bacterium | reverse complement strand
GGGCGGCTCTGTCTGACGCTTGCCATGTTTTTTGCAGGGCTGCTGTCCTGCGCGCCCGCACTGGCCGAATGCGGGGGGAGCACCCAGTGCATCGCCATCGGCCTGACCTCGGCCGACGCGCTGAATGCGCGCCACGGCAGCGGGTCTCCGGAAACACCCGCCGTGGCATTCGGCAATCAGGTCATCGGCACCTCCAGTACCTCGCAAACCATCCATGTTGCGGCGGTGACCGGTCCGGGCGGCTCGATGGCCGTGCTCGGCGCGATCACGCTCAGCGGTGCCAACGCCGCTGAATTCTCCATCAGCGGCGGCACGTGTTCGCCGACCAATGGCCCGGTGCATGGCGGGGCCCAGTGCATCATCACGGTAGCCTTCAACCCGGCCACGCTGGGCGCCAAGACGGCAACGCTAAACGTCCCGGTCAACCCGCCCGCCTGTGTGTCGGCTGCATTACCGGCCGTACCGTCACGCTGACCGGAACCGGCTCCCCCGTGGCTCCCGCGGCCGGCGCCACCACCCTGTCGGTCCAGATGGACACGCCGTCCAGCGTGGACCTGGCACCCTTGATCAGCGGCACGGCGCTGCTGGGCATCCGCATCGTTACCGCGCCGACGAATGGCACGGCAGTCGTCAGCGGCACCCGGGTCACCTACACGCCGGCGCGTGGCTATCTGGGTGCCGATGCCTTCACTTACGAATCCTTCAGCGCCACCACATCATCGCCGGCCGCGACAGTCAGCGTGAGCGTGGTGTCGCGCGCCGATCCCATGCGCGATCCCAGGGTGAAGGGTCTGGTCGTGACACGGGCGCAAACGGCGCGGCGATTCGCACGCGCCCAAGTGTTCAATTTACAGCAGCGCATGGACTCGCTGCACGGCAGTCTGCTCGCGGCGGCGCCGCCGCCCGGCGGCCTGCGGCCCGTAGCGAGTGTCGTGGCGCAGCCTGCCCTGGTGGCTAGCGCGGCGCCCGCGTTCAGCGCGGCTTCTTTCCTCACTGGCCTTTTCAATGTCGCGAGCGCCGGCTCGCTGAAGCTGTCCTACAGCAGCGACCGATCGGGGAGCCCGCTCGCGCTTCCGGAGGGCGTGGGTGTTTGGCTTGGCGGCAACATCCGGTTCGGCACGCGCGATCTGAGCAGCGACAGCGCCGGGCTGCGCTTCGATTCCGAGGGCATCAGCTTCGGCGTCGACCGGCGCTTCAGCGACGCCCTGTTGCTCGGTCTGGGAGTCGGCTATGGGCGCGGCACCACCGACATCGGCGAGGACGGTTCGAAGAACTCTGCCAGCGGCCGGTCGGTGATGCTCTACGGCAGCTACCGGTTCGCGAACAAGGCCTTTCTCGACGGCTTGCTGGGATACGGCGTGCTCGATCTTGACACCCAGCGCTTCATTCCGGCGGCCAACGAGTTTGCGCGCGCGAACCGCAAGGGCGACCAGGTGTTCGGATCCATTGCAGCGGGTTACGAATTGCGAGGCCAGGGCATCCTGCTGTCACCCTACGGGCGGCTGGATTTTTCCAACGACAGGCTGAAGCAGGCGACCGAATCTGGTGAAGGTCTTGCCGCGCTGACGTATTTCGAGCAGAAGCTCGCCTCGCAGCAACTGGCGCTGGGGCTTCGCGCCGAATCCCAGCATCGCACCCGCTTCGGCTGGGCGCTGCCCAGGCTGCGCGTGGAATACCGCCACGAGCTGAGCGGCGACCGCGGCGCCATGATCGGCTATGCCGACCAGCCGGGGGGGCCAACGTACAGCATCACACCGGCCGACGGCAGGCGCGGCTCGCTGGCTGTCGGGGTCGGTAGCGATTTCCTGATGGCGGCGGGGCTCAAGCTGGGCATCGACTATCAGGTCGAGCGACAGTCGGCGGCGGAACGAAGCCACGCGCTGCGCTTCCTCCTATCCAAATCGCTCGATGGCAGGACTGCGACCGCTGGTCTGACCGAGGCGCGGCTGTTCGGCCGGCTGCTGGATGTCGAGGCGTCCTATG
>VGIE01000567.1 GCA_016867955.1 Betaproteobacteria bacterium | reverse complement strand
CCGCTTGATCGGGATGACACTCAGGCGCTCCTGCAGACGAACTCGTCTAATTCCGGTATGGGCGGAGAACTGCGATAGAGCCGCTTTGACTTCGGCCGTGCTTGTCTTGCCAGCGATAGCCTGCTCCAACTCCTTGCGAAGAATCGGATCGACTACGCCCGGCAGATCCTTATGGCCCAGAGCGTCAATGGGAACGCGATGCCCAACGACAGGAAGATCTCGCGGCGTTTGCGGCGGCGTTCTCAATCCGTAGTTCGTATCGTTGTGCAGTTGCCCTTCTTTCCCACGATCCGGTCGGTGTGACACAACCACTTTCTCAAGGCACGCGGCGAGATCAAATCGGAAAGCAGGCCAAGGTAAGTCCAGGCGCTCGAGTGCCCGGTTTTCCCCGGCTTCTTCCGCCCTCGCTGCCGCGTCGGCAATCCGCTGGATGACAGACCGGCCGGCGACTCCAATGACCGCGGCATCCAGTGCATGGTGGCGATGATCATTTCGGTTCTTTCCAGGCTGATCCGAAAGCATCGAGTTCAATCCGAACTTGGCGCGAACGAGCCCTGTTAAGCGACCCGAGGTCACCCAGACCCGGCTGGGATCGCAGACCGCGGTGAGGTACTCGCGGGCTACGCGACTGAAGTACTGCGTGTCGGTCAACTGACGATCGAGGAAATTCCGATCACCGAGAAAGTCGTCCAGTGCAGTCGGCTGGAACAGGCGGGCCTTGCGCGGCCCAAGCAGCCTTTCGACTCTTGCTTGAATCGCAGGCCAGTCATAGCCCGGCGGCGAATGCCCGAAAGCCTCATGAGGCGTTCGATTCTGCTTGTCGCGGTTCGCGCGACGCATGCAGAGCAATTTGTTGCCTGCGCCGTCGTGGAGCGACCGGGAGAACGGGAGGATATGGTCGATCTCGACCTCAGGGCTGAATAGCCTCGCCCCTGAAATGGCATCACCCGTGTAGACACAGCAGACTCCAAGTGGGTCCACCTCCTTCATCTGGTGAAACAGGCGCAGGCGAAGTCGATTCTCGTGGTTCTGCCGCTGGCCGAGGCGATCCAGTTCTGCATTCAAGTCCTCATTGACTTGCTGGTTCTCCTTCTGCTCCGACATGATTTCCTTGCGTCGCTTGCCGGAAAGGCCCATCTCGCGCGCCAACTCGACGATGACCTCGCTTGGTGGCCCCCAGCGCCGGATCATCTCGTTGACCAGCAGGCGCAACTGATTCAAGCCGATGTGGACGGTCGGATTGGCAATGCGCCCGTAGTCACGCTCGTCAGGAACCGTCGAGCCCGGCATCGGGGACGTATAGCCCGTCAGGATCTCACCGTAATACGGGAGTCGAGCCATACGCCTGGAGGTGAACTGGGAATGCGACCCATATCCGGCGCGCTCTACGGCAACATCGTAAGTGACCACGTCCCGCTCGAGTTCCGGAACGATCCGTTCGAGCGACTTGCGACTCAGGCTACCGAAGCCGTCAGGAAGCGAGATGCTGCTCAGTGATGAGGCAATTTCTGGCGAAAAATGCCAAGGCGCGGCCTGCAATCTCGCGTGAAGCTTGCCGTAATCGTCCTCGGACTCGACCAGCAGGGCGAGTTCGCGCTGCACAGTCGGGTCGAAACCGTCCCACAGCTCTCCGAGAGCGGCTCGGAAAGGCCCGTGAACGGCATTCGGCTTGAGCCCCTTGCGCTTCGAATCGGCTTCGTGCGTGAAGCGGGCCGTGCGACTGGCACCGATCATCAAGCGCAACTGGGGAAAGGTCACCGACTTCGTTGCTTGCGACAGGGCCGAGAGGCAAGTATTTCGTTCGGTAAGCGTCAGAGACCGTGTCTCGGCAGCGTTCACCAACCGTAGATGGTTGAGTTCCTGCAGGATCCGGAATTGCTGCTGCAGAGGGGACGCCAGCGGTTCGCGGAATTCAGCTCGCTCGAACTGGCATCGGCCAGGCTGAACCGGGCGCAGCGGGCGCTGGAACAACAGCGTGTCCCGC
>VGIE01000566.1 GCA_016867955.1 Betaproteobacteria bacterium | reverse complement strand
TCGACCTCGGTTACCGCATTTTTCTCGCCTTGCGCCCGCTGTTTGTCACCGCCTTTCTGCTCGCGCGACGAATAGCGGATCCGATCCGACGACCCGGTCCTTGCGCCCGCTGTTTGTCACCGCCTTTCTGCTCGCGCGACGAATAGCGGATCCGATCCGACGACCCGGTCACTGAAACCGTTGCGGTCAGCCAGGCAGCAAATTGCAGCTTCCGGTGACAGTGTGAGGCATTGAAATACGGTCACCGTCACCGTAATTCTGGATTCTCGCCTTTAGACTGGTCCGAAGGAATGGGGCAAGTCGGAATCGCCCCGCTAGAGCAACTGCGTGCGGCGCTCGCAAAAACCTACGCGGCCGACGGGGCATGCCCGCTCACCACCGGTATCTTCTGCCGTATTGCGGCGGAACATGCTTACGAGCAATTTCAAATGGGCGCCAAACGGGTCGCGCCGTTCTGGCGCGTGATCGATCCCGCATCGCCTTTGGCTCGCAAGCTCAGCTGCGGCCCCGCATTCATTCGCAAGCAGCGCCAGGTGGAGGGGATTGCCGATCCGCCGGCGCGGGCGGGCGGTGCGGCGCGCGCGCAGCGGCGGCGCCGCAGGCCTTATCCGCCAAAGCCCTGAACGTCCTTCTCCGCCGCCAGCGCCTGGATGGCTTTGATCTCGGCGACATCTTTCGGCGGTGCGAGCCACAGCGGCGCTTCGGCGCGGACGTAGTCCTTGATCGGCTCCGGCAGCGCGTCGAACGAGTCCACGCGCCACGACACCATGTGCATGATGCCGGGCCCGCCGCCGAGCGCCGGCGGCAGGTCGCCGTAGCGCACCCACGAAAGCTGGTTCGGCTGGCTCACCGTGCCGGCGGGGTTGATGAAGAAGTCGTAGTTCTCGAACGCCTGGTAGGCGCCGCCGTTCGGCGTCTTCCAATCGAGATAGACCGGCGCGGTGAACGCCCAGGTGTCGCCGATCTTCTCCGCCGCCATGCCGCCGCTGGGGCCGAGCGTGCGCACGCCCTTGCCGACGCCTTGGGTGACGGTGCTCATCAACTGTTCGCCGTCGAGCCAGTAACTCATGTGCTGATAGGAATACTTGATCGACGGCAACGCGACGCCGTTCACGGCTGTCAGGCGCGCGCCGCTCTTCGGATCGCGGTAGATGTAGGTCTTGCGGCTCAACTGATCGACCCGGCCGGGCGCGCTGCCGGCCACCCGGCGCGCGGTATCGAATCCCTCCATGCGCGCGACCAATTCGCCCGACGGATATTTGCGCACGGTGCCTTCCGAATACCAGTACACCGGCGCGCCGGTGCCGATGCGCGCCGCGACCCAGGCGTCGAAGGCTTCGGCGCTGAAGCCGCCGCCTCCCGCCGTCTGCGCACGGGCTGGGTGTGGCGACCCGACAAGGACAGTCAGAATGGCGGCGACGAACGTGGCGAACATTTCTTGCGCTCCATAAAATTGAGGCAGCCGACCCTAGCTGAGTCGCGCAAGAATGTATCGAGCTCTTGTGGACCGGGGCGCGCTCTTGTGAGCCCTTGTGTACCGGGGACTTAAGACTTCGCGCCGCTTTCACGCGGCCCGCTTCAGTTCTTTGACCCGGCTCCGGAGCCGCTTGCCATGAGCCCGCTCGGCCCGCTTGAGGTCGTAGTGGGATTGCAGATTGAGCCAAAGTTCAGGCGACGTGCCGAAGAACAACCCGAGGGCAATCGCGGTCGTCGCCGAAATTCCACCTTTGCCATGCACGATCTCACTGATCCGCGCCGGGTTGACACCAATCTCCCGCGCGAGACGGTTCTGAGAGATCCCAAGCTTGTCCGTCATCAGAATATTTGAGAGTGAGCAGCGGGCTTGCTAATGGAGGTTCTGGTCCATCTTGGGTTTCAGTTTAAGCAGCAGATCTTACGTGCTGCAAGCGTCTGAGTTCGATGGTTTTGCGTTTGATCTTTTCCCTTTCCAACAAGATGGTTTGACCCCGCCCGTAGTACACATC
>VGIE01000565.1 GCA_016867955.1 Betaproteobacteria bacterium | reverse complement strand
GCTTGCCGGGCTGGCCATCATTGGCATGGGTTGGACGCTCAACAGCCTGGATCTCAAGCTGGTCATCCCGCTGCATCTCGCCGGCCTGTTCGTGCTGTGCATGGTGTGCCATGGCGAACTGTCGCTGGCACGCCCGGCGCCGCGACACCTCACCGGCTACTTCCTCACCATTTCCGCCGGCGGCGTGCTTGGCGGGCTCATCGTGGGATTCGGTGCACCGCATGTGCTGCTGGGCTACTTCGAGCTGGGCCTGGTGCTGGTTCTGGTGGCGCTGCTGCTGGTGCTGCGCACGCGCAGCGGCATGCTGGTCATGCCGGTGGCCTTTGCCTACGTCACCGCTTTCGCGATCTATTTCGGCTACAAGCAGATCGACGCCTACGATCAAAGCATCGTCGCCCTGTCGCGCAACTTCTATGGCACGCTGCGCGTGCGCGCGCTGGGCGGGCCGAACGACGCACACACGCTCAACCATGGCGCCATACGCCACGGCGGCCAGCTCCGCGAGCCCGCTGAAAAGCGCCGCATCGCAACCACCTACTACGGCATCGACAGCGGCGCGGGGGCCGTCATCACGGCCCTGCAGGCGCGCCACGCCAGCATCCGCATCGGCGTCATCGGATTGGGCACCGGAACGATTGCCGCTTACGGCCGCCAGGGCGACGTGATCCGCTTCTACGACATCAACACCCAGGTCATCGATTTCGCCAACCGCTACTTCACCTTCCTCTCCGACAGCCCGGCGCGCATCGAGCTCGCCCTCGGCGACGCGCGCCTGAACCTCGAGCGCGAGCCCGCGCAGGATCTTGACGTGCTAGCCATCGACGCATTTTCGGGCGACTCCGTGCCGGCCCACCTGCTTACCATCGAAGCACTCGACGTCTACATCCGGCACCTCAAGCCCGGCGGCGCACTTCTGTTCCACACCACCAATCGCTACCTCGAACTCGCTCCGGTGGTGAAGATGCTGGCCGAGAGCCGCGGCATGAGCGCCGTCCTCATCGAGCACGAACCGACCGCGGACGAGGAGGACAAACAGCTCCTCTCCAATTCCGACTGGGTCATCGTCACGCGCAACCAGTCCCTCATCAACCTCCCGGAAATCAGGAGCCGCGCCAAGGACATCGTGCTGCCGCGCGGAGCGGCGCACTGGACCGACGATTACAACAACCTGTTCCGCGTGCTGAAGTAGAGGTGCATGACAATGCAAGGGACAACATCCCCTCGCGCTCCCCTAAGGCAGGTTACCTACCGGAAATTCTGTTGGGCACTCCAACTGTCCTCAGCGCGCCACGCGGATGCCCACCGACTCGTAAGGCACCGGCGCGTAGCTGCCGCGGTTGGATGAACGCACGTCGCGCGGGTGGCTGTTCCAGCCAGCGCCGCGATTGGTGCGGCGCGCGCAGGGCTCGCTGGTCCATGCCGTGCCGTCCGCCGGTGCTCCCGAGTAGCCTTCGCGCCAGCAATCCGCGGTCCACTCCCACACATTGCCCAGCATGTCGTACAGCCCGAACGCATTAGGCAGGAAACGGCCAACCGGCGCAGTGCGCGCGTAGCCGTCGCTGCAGTCGGCAAACGGGCCGAATCCCAGGGCGTCGCGCATGCTGCGATCACCGAGATTCGCGTAATCGCATCCCGCATCGGCACTGTCGCCCCAATAGCGCGACGTCGTCGTGCCCGCGCGTGCCGCGTACTCCCATTCCGCCTCCGACAACAGGCGGTAGGGCTGCCCGGTGGTTGCCGACAGCCAGCGCACGTAAGCAGCGGCGTCGGCCCAGGCAACGCAGACCACGGGCTCTTCGTCGCCCTGCGAAAAGCCCGGATCGCGCCAGTCGAGCGATGCCTCGTACACCCACTCGGCGCCGCTCCAGCGGTAGCAGCCGCGCGCAGCATGCCCGGTCGCATTGCCAAAAGCGGCAAACTGCCTGCGGGCGATCTCGTAACGTCCAACAGCAAGCGAACGCGCAATGCTGACCTCGAATGGCGGCC
>VGIE01000564.1 GCA_016867955.1 Betaproteobacteria bacterium | reverse complement strand
TGTCCAAACGCCCTCAGCGCAGCCTTGAAGATACCGACGAACCCGGACTCAAGGCAAGCTACCTTGCAAACAGCCTCCAGTCCGTCCGGTAAGACCCGTTTCGAGGATCTTTCAGCCCGCGAGCAGCGCCTTCACCTGGGCGGACACATTGGCCATGTCCGCGCGGCCCGCCAGCCGGGCCTTGACCGGTCCCATGACCTTGCCCATGTCCGCCAGGCCGCTGGCGCCCACCGCGGCGACCACGGCGCGAACCTCGGCGGCAATTTCCTCGTCGCTCAGCTGCTGGGGCATGTAGGCGGAGAGCACGCCGACTTCGAACTTCTCCGTGTCGGCCAGATCCTGCCTGGAGGCCGCCTCGTACTGCGCGATCGAATCGCGTCGCTGCTTGAGCATTTTCTCGATGACTGCCAGCACATCCGGATCAGCCAGTTCCTGGCGATCATCGACCTCGCGCTGCTTGATTGCGGCGAGCAAGAGACGGATCGCCGAGAGGCGCGCGGACTGCCTGGCCTTCATGGCTGCCTTCATGTCTTCGGTAATGCGTGCCTTGAGCGACATGGTCATTGCCTATCGGGGATGATCAGGAAAACCTGGGAAAAGACAAAGGCCGGAAAGCTTGCGCCTGTCCGGCCATCGGGTGCTTCGCATCCGGACCAGCCTGAATTGCCTGAAACGGCCGCTGATCAGGGGCTGCCGCAATTCCGCGCGGCGGCGGCTCTGCTGTCCTAGTACAACTTTGGCGGCAGCGTCTGGCTGCGCAGGCGCTTGTAATGGCGTTTCACGGCTGCGGCCAGCTTGCGCTTGCGTTCCGACGTCGGTTTTTCGTAGAACTCGCGCGCGCGCAGTTCGGTGAGCAGACCGGTCTTTTCGACGGTCCGCTTGAAGCGCCGCATGGCCACTTCGAACGGTTCGTTTTCCTTGAGGCGTACTGTCGGCATGAAGTCAGTTGTCCCAGCGCGATGTGCAAAATCCGAGATTATATACTGTTAGCGTCTGGAAGACCACGCATTGGGATGGTCGGGCTGGAATCAGGGAACCGTGCCGCGAGTCTTGCCCAAGCATGCAGAGACAACCTAACTTAATGATTAATGAGGATTAAAAACACCCCGACGGTACCAGCGCTCGCCCCGCAGGGAGCAACCGGCCGGGATCCACCTGCCACCCGAAGCGCGGCGTTCGGTGCCAGAATTCGCTCCTCGCCTTGCCAATGTGGCGGCACGCATCTCCACAGACTTCCAGACGGCGCGAGCGGACACATCGCCTCGCGCTCCCCTGGATCAGGGAGCCTGACGGCAGCTCCGTCATGCTCCCTCGGCGAGCAACCGATCGGGCCCACCCATGAAAGTCCTCGGCATCGAAACCTCCTGCGACGATACCGGCGTCGCGGTCTATGACACCGCGTCAGGGCTGCGGGCGCACCGGGTGCGCTCGCAGGTCCTGCTGCACGACGAGTATGGCGGAGTGGTGCCGGAGCTCGCATCCCGCGACCATATTCGCTGGCTGTTGCCGCTGCTCCGATCGGTCGTCGCCGACGCGGGACTCGCCATTGGCGAACTCGATGCGGTCGCCTACACCGAAGGGCCCGGTCTGGCCGGCTCGCTGCTGGTCGGCGCCAGTTTGGCGGCATCCCTAGCGATGGGACTGGGCGTCCCGGCCCTGGGCATCCACCACCTCGAGGGCCACCTGTTGTCACCGCTGCTGTCCGCCAATCCGCCGACGTTCCCCTTCGTCGCGCTGCTGGTTTCGGGCGGTCATACGCAACTGATGCGCGTGACACGGCCGGGGCACTACGAACTGCTCGGCGAAACGCTTGACGATGCCGCCGGCGAAGCTTTCGACAAGACGGCCAAGCTGCTCGGGCTCGGCTATCCCGGGGGCCCGCAACTGGCGAAGTTGGCCGAACATGGCGCGCCTTCCGGCAAGAATGCCTTCGTATTTCCAAGGCCCATGCTGTCCCAACTGGAAAAGACCGGCGATCTCGATTTCA
>VGIE01000563.1 GCA_016867955.1 Betaproteobacteria bacterium | reverse complement strand
CGAGATCAGGCCGTAGTAACCGAGGATGCCGACGAGGTCCACCACGGCGACGTCGCCCAGCAGCGCCCGCGCGCGTGCGCAACAGCTCGCGGGCGTAGTCGTAGACGATGCGCTCGTCTTCCTGCGCGAAGTCCGGCGTCCGTCCCGTGCGGATCGCTTCGATCACATCGGCCGGCAGGCCGGCTTTCGCGGCGATCGGTGCATGGGCATACCACTCGTATCGCGCGCGCCAATGTTCCGCCGTCACCAGGATCGCCAGCTCCGAGAGCCGCGGCGGCAGGCTGGTGCCATAGCGGCAGTAGGCGCCCAGCTCCTGCGCGCGCTCGGCCAGCCCCGGCGAATGCAGCCACGCGTACAGTGGCCCTTCGACGCGGCCGCGCGGGCCGCTGGCGATCATGTCATGCACGCGGCGCTGTTCGGCGCTCATGGTGGCGGGAGTCAGGTCGGGCAGTCGGCTCATGGTGGTCGGCCTTTGGGTGTCCGGAGGGGGGTACCGCAAGATTACAGCCAACGGCGAACGCGGAGCCGGTAGCCTGCCCAGGCGTCGCCGAACTTGCCGGCCATGAAGCGTTCCTCGGGAATGATCTGAAAGCGGCTGATCCAGGCCCAGAAGAACAGCGGCCCGGCCAGCGCCCATGGCGCGGCAAGGAACACCAACCAGGCAATCAGCAGGAGCAGCATCCCGACATACATCGGGTTGCGCGTGATGCGGTAGACGCCGGCAGTCACCAGCGAGGTGGTCTTCGCCGGCCGCATGGGGTTGATGGTGGTCCTGGCGCGCAGGAAGGCGACCAGTCCGGCGAAGTCGAAGGCCGCGCCGATCAGCGCGAGCGCGATGGCGGAACCGATGCGGGTTGCGGACGGCACGTCGAGCGCCAGCGTGACGGTGGACAGGTACCACATCGCCGCGGCCGAGAGCAGGCCGACGACGGGTGGAGGGATCTTCAGCTCGAGGAATTGCACGTCCGATCCTCCGGCCGGGTCAACCGGCGCGGGGTTGCCGTTGGCGCGCCCTTGGAGGGCGTCGTCAGGCGCCGATCTTCGGATGGGACCTGCACCGCTGTGGCAGCCGTCCTCACGGTTGGCGCGCGCTTCCGCCTTCGGCTTCATGGCACACGACGCAGACTTTGTTGCCATCCGGGTCGCGAAAGTAGGCGCCGTAGTAGTTGGCGTGATAGCGAGGACGAACGCCGGGCTGCCCCTCGTCCTTGCCACCATTGGCGAGGGCCAGGGCGTAAGCCTGGTCGACGACGGCACGGGTCCTGGCCATGAAGGCCACCATCTGTCCGTTTCCGGCTTCGTGCGCTGCGCCATTGAACGGCTTGCCGATGAGGAACAGCGGGCGGCCAGCTGTTGTCGTGTTCCATGCCGCCCAGCCTCTGGCAGGATCGGAGAAGCGCAGCTTCAATTCCAGCGCGGCCATGATCGGCGCGTAGAAGGCGTGCGCGCGGCCAAAGTCGGAGATGCCAAGGCAGATGTGGGAGAACATGGTCTGGCGTTAGCGCCGGGCGCCCCAGTTAATACTGTCAAGAAAACCGTAGTCACTTTATGGGTTATACATGAATCAAATGAATACTGACATAAGACCGCCATGGCGCAATACGCTATGCTGGTTGCGCCTTGCTCCCTTTGCCCTTCGCCCGCGCGCCACGCCAGCGGGTGATGCGGGCTAACCCAGCCGCAGCCCCAGCTGCAGCAACTCGTCCCAGGCATCACCCTTGGCCACGCCCTTGACCATGCGGTCGATGCGCGCGGCGTGCGTCAGCGCGGCGAGCAGCGCGTCGCGCGGGACGCGCTTGGCGGCGCGGCCCACCAGAGAAGTGCGCGGCTCGCCCCACACGCGGTTCTCTCGGCAGGCATCGGCGAGCGGGCGGCCCTGCGCGATGCCCTGCTGCACGCGCGCGATGGCGCGGACCTCCTCGGCCACCACCCACAGGATGCGCGGCGGCGCCTCGCCTTCGCCCTTCAGGCCCTCGAGCATGCGCGCG
>VGIE01000562.1 GCA_016867955.1 Betaproteobacteria bacterium | reverse complement strand
CCTGCGCAACCTCGAGCGCGCGGAGGACATGGAGCGCGCCACGCTACTCGCGGGCATCAAATGGGGCTGGGAGACCTTCGCCGAGTACCTGGACGTGGTCGATCGGCTGCCCAAGGGCATCAACTATGCCGGCTTCCTCGGCCACAGCGCGCTGCGTACCTATGTCATGGGGGAGCGCGCATTCGACGGCCCCGCGACGCAGGACGACCTGGCAGCCATGAAGCGCGAGCTGGAGTCGGCCATGCGCGCCGGCGCCATCGGATTCTCCACCTCGCGCTCGCAGCATTACACCTCCGACGGCCGGCCGGTGGCGAGCCGCATTGCTGCCTGGGACGAGATCCGCGAACTGGTGGGCGTGATGAGCCGGCTCAACACCGGCCTGTTCGAGATCACGCCCGACAACTGGGGAGACGACGCCGACCGAGCCGCCAAGCAGGCCCTGATCCGCGACCTCGCAGTGGAGAGCGGCCGGCCGGTCACCTACATCACCATCAAGCTGCCGCCGCAGGGCAATGCCTGGCGCGAAATGATGGCGCTCACCGAGGACGCCGCCGCCCGTGGCGGCCGCATGTGGACGCAGGTGATCGCACGGCAGTTTCAGACGGTGATCGGATTCGGCACGCGCCTGCCCTTCGACCACCTGCCGACCTGGAGCAGCATTCGCAAAGGATCGGTGGCGGAGCAATTACGGGCCATGCGGGACCCCACCACGCGCGCGCACCTGGTGCAGGAGGCCATGCACGGGCCCTATTCGAACAACGCCGTCGGCCCGGAAATGCGCCCGCCGAACTGGGACATCATGATGGTGCTGGACGCGCCCACCGGCCCCTATCGCGCGGTGGCCGACATCGCGCGCGAGAAGGGCATCCTACCGGCCGACGTGCTGATCGACATCGGCATCGCCTCGAACCTCGAGCGCTTCTTCGTGCAGCCGCTCGGCAACCACGACCTCGACGACGTGCTGACCATGCTGCGCCACCCGCATTCCATCGTAGGCGGCACCGACTCAGGCGCGCACGTGAGCCAGATCCTCGACTCCTCCATGCCCTCGCACCTGCTGGCCTACTGGGTGCGCCAGAAGCGCGCCTTCACGCTGGAGGAGGGCGTGCGCAAGCTCACCTTCGACCCGGCCATGGCCTTCGGCCTGCCGCGGCGCGGCCTGCTTACCGAAGGCCATGCCGCGGACCTCGTGGTGTTCGACCCTGAGACCATCGGCCCCGGCATGCCGGTGGCGGCGAATGACCTGCCGGCCAACGGCCGCCGCCTGAAGCAGAAGGCGACTGGCATCGCGGCGTCGATCGTGGGCGGCGAGGTGCTGATGCGCAACAACGAGCCGACTGGCGCGACGCCGGGGCGGCTGCTGCGCGGGTCGCTGGCGCGGGCATCGAACTGAGGCGTTGCAGGCGCAACACGGTCCGGCCGGCATAAACTGCCAATTTACGGCTCAGCTACAGGACTGATGCGTGAAGGGAGGGAACATCCTGACATGAATCGGCTGCGGGTTCGCCGCGGCCTATGCTGCGGTCCCGGCTTGAACGACTTCGCGCAGGGCCGACCCGCGACGCAGCTGGCGGCCGACCATTCATGCGAAGCTGGCCGGGCGTCACGGCCTGGCGGCCAGCGGCCCTCTGATGAGGCGACCTGGGTGAGCACCCGTATGCTCGCCGTTGCGCAACAGGACTGTGCCTGAAACGATCGTGGCGTCAATGCCGACGGCTTTTTGCTTCAGTCGGACGGCGCCCGAGGGCAGGTCATAGGCGGCGGTCGGCAGATCAGGGCCGACGCGATTGGGGTCGAATACGACCAGGTCCGCAACCAGGCCCGGGGCAATCAGTCCGCGGTCGGTGAGACCCCATGCAAACGCCGGATCGAACGACAGCTTTCGCACCGCCTCTTCCAGCGTGAATGCCTTTTCGTTCCGGACCCAGTGCGCGAGCAGAAAGGTCGGGATCGACGAGTCGATGATCTGGCTGACGTGAGCGCCTGAAT
>VGIE01000561.1 GCA_016867955.1 Betaproteobacteria bacterium | reverse complement strand
CAACCTGCTGATCCTGGTCGAGCTGAAGGGTGGCAACGACGGGCTCAACACGCTAGTGCCCCTTGCGGACCCGGCCTATGCCGCGCTGCGCCCGCGCCTGGCGCAGCGGCGCGAGGGGCTCATCCACCTGGGCGAGCACGAAGGCCTGCATGGCTCGCTTGCCGCGCTGCAGCCGCTGTGGCAGGCGGGCGAACTGGCGGTGATCCGCGGCGTGGGCTACCCGCGGTCCAACCTCTCGCATTTCCGCTCCATCGAGATCTGGGACACGGCCTCGGCCAGCGAGGACTACCTGTCGCAGGGCTGGGTCGCGCGCGCCTTCGCGGCGCGCGCGGTGCCGCGCGAATTTGCCGCTGCCGGCGTGGTGGTGGGCAACGTTGAATTCGGTCCCCTTGGTGGCAATGCGGCGGCGGTCGCGGGCGGCGTCGCCAGGGCCGATGCGACGGGTGGGCGCGTGATCACGCTGGCCAACACCGAGCAGTTCCTGCGCCAGGCGCGCAGCGTGAACTCGGGGCCGGTAGCGCGCGCGCGCGGCAGTCGCGCGCTGGAGCATGTGCTCAAGGTCGAGACAGACATCGCGCAGGCGGCCGTCGCGCTGGCCGGCGGTGAAATGACTCGCGCGGCCGCGCCCGACGGCGCCTTCGGCAATGCCGTGCGCACGGCGGCGCAGGTGCTGGCGGCGCGCGGCCAGGTAGCGGCGATACGCCTGTCGCTCAACGGCTTCGACACGCATCAGAACCAGGCCGGCATTCATGCCAATTTGCTGCAGCAGCTCGGCGAGGGCCTGGCAGCACTGAAGTCGGCGCTGGTGGCCCAGAACCGCTGGGATTCCACGCTCATACTGACCTATGCCGAATTCGGCCGCCGGCCGCAGGAGAATGGCTCGGCCGGCACCGACCACGGCACCGCCAGCGTGCACTTCGCGCTCGGCGGGCGCGTCAAGGGCGGGCTGTATGGCGAGGCGCCGCGCCTCGACCGGCTGCAGGACGGCAACCTGGTGCACACGGTGGATTTCCGCAGCCTCTATGCCACGGCGCTACACCGCTGGTGGGGCATCGAGCCCACCGCGCTGCTCGGCGGACGCTTTCCGCAGCTCGACCTCATCCGGATCTGAGCAGCTTCCTCGACCGCCCGCCGTCGCGGCGGCGGGCCGAAGGGGCGTGGTACGTTCGCGGCCAGCGGCAGCGGTACAGCGGCCGTTCACGGTGGCCGGGGATGCTGGCCAATCGGCTAGAATCCCCCGGTCTGTCGGCCGTCGTGCCTGACGCCTGGTTCCGGTCCTGGTCCCGGCATGGCATTGCCTGCCGACCCCGCGCAGTCTTCCGGACGCTTGCCGGCGTGATGCTCCCCCATGAACCTCCTCGCCATCGAAACCTCTACCGAGTTCTGCTCGCTCGCGGTCTGCCGCGACAACGTGGTGAGCGCGACGCATTTCCCGGCCGCGCAGCGCCATGGCGAGACCGTGCTCGAGGCCGTGCGTGCGCTGCTCGCGCAGGCAGGCTTGACGCTGCAGGATCTCGACGGCATCGCCTTTGGGCACGGACCGGGGTCGTTCACAGGACTGCGCATCGCCTGTGGCGTGACCCAGGGCCTGGCGCTGGCGTTCGCGATTCCGGTGAAGGGCGTGAGCACGTTGCTCGCGCTTGCCGAGGAAGTACGCTATGGGTCCGGCGGCGGGCGTGGGCACGACAAGGTCATTGCCTGTCTCGACGCGCGCATGGGCGAGGTCTATCACGCGGCCTGCGTCCGCGCTGCCGATGCGCCGGGCTGGCAGGTGGTCGCGCAACCCGGGCTGTACCAGCCGGAGGCGGTGCCCGTGCCCGATGGCGCCGGCTGGACGGCCTGCGGCACCGGGTTCGGCATACATGGCGAGGCGCTGGCCCGCCGCCTTGGCGGGGATAGCAGGATCATTGCCACGCTGCCCGGGGCGGTGCCCACCGCGCGCGCCGTGCTCGCGCTGGCTCGTCCGCAATTCGAGGCTGGCGCCGGCGAC
>VGIE01000560.1 GCA_016867955.1 Betaproteobacteria bacterium | reverse complement strand
CGCCACGGCCTCGGCTTCTTCGGCGCCGATCGAGTTGTACGGGCGCAGGGTTCCCTTGAAAGCCGGCTCCCCGCCGAATATTGCCAGTTTCTCTTTCTTCATGTGACCCTTTCCGGAAAAACTCACCAGGCGAAGCTGTAGTCGACATCGTCGTACATGCGCACCGGCACGCCGGCCGCGTGCAACGCCCCCTTCACCATGTTGGGCGTGATCTTGGTGTAGTGATAGATGCTTCCCGCCGCTACGGCGGAGGCGCCGCCGTCTTTCACCGCGCTGACGAAGTCCTGCAGCTTCGCCGCCCCACCGGCCGCGATCACCGGAATCGAGACGATGGCGGAGACGCGGCGGATCAGGTCGATGTTGTATCCCTTGAGCAGGCCCTCGTGCGGGATCGAGTTGATCAGAATCTCGCCGGCGCCGAGTTCTTCCGCGCGCCTCGCGAGCTGCACGGCGTCGAGACCCGTCGGCCGGGTGCCGCTGCGCGTGTAAGCCTCGTAGAAGGAGCCGTTGTCCTTGGCGTCGATGCTGACCACGATGCACTGGCTGCCGAAGCGTTTGGCGCCCTCGGCAACGAGCTGCGGCATTTCCACCGCAGCGGTGTTGATCACGACCTTCTCGGCGCCGGCCTGAACGATGCGGTGCATCGCCTCGACGCTGCGGATGCCGCCGCCGTAGCCGAACGGGACGTACAGCTCCTCGGCGATGTCCCTCACCAGCAGCGGATCGACGTCGTCCTCGTCCACGGTGCGGCCGATGTCGAGGAGGATCAGCTCGTCGACCTGCCGATCCTCGAACACCCTGACGATCGAGATCGGATTGGCCACGGTGCGTGGATTCCTGAACTGCACCGGCTTCTTCAGCAGACCGTCCTGCACCAGCAGGATCGGTATGACCCTGACCTTGAGCAGCGCTACCTCCGCGCCTCGCAATGCGCGAGAAAGTTCTTCAGCACGCGCAGCCCGTGGCGCTGGCTTTTCTCGGGATGGAACTGCGTGGCAAAGATATTTTCGTGCTCGAGCGCCGCCGCGAAGGGATAGCCGTAGTCGCAGCGCGCCGCCACCATCGATTCGTCGTCGCACACGACGTGGTAGCTATGCACGAAGAAAAAATCCGCGCCCTGCGGCACGCCTTCGAACAGAACTGACGCCGGCTCGATCGCCACGCTGTTCCATCCGTTGTGCGGCAGCCGCACTTTGCATCGGGTGAGGTCGAAGCGTGGCACGAACATCGGAAGCAGCCCCAGCCCCGGCATCTCGCCGTCCTCGAAGCCGCGCGTGCCGAGCAGTTGCATCCCCAGACAGATGCCGAGCAGCGGCTTGCCCTTCTCGAGCACCTCGCGCCGCAGGGCCTCCACAAAGCCCGCGCGCACGAGATTCTCCATGCCGTGACCGAACGCACCGACACCGGGCAGGATGATCGCGTCAGCGTTGGCGAGCGCTTCCCCGCGTTGCACGATCCCGGCCTTGCGGTCCAGTCGTTCGACCGCCTTCTGGACATTGCGCAGGTTGCCGGCCTGGTAGTCGACGATGGCGACTCTCATGCTTTCAGGGGTCTCGGCGCTTTTCCACCAGCTTCTGCTTCAACACCAGACTACGGTCGATGTCGCGCTTGAACGATTCGCCGTTCAATTCGAACAGCGCCCGGTTCGTGAACGGCTCGCAAAGGGCGTCGAACTTCGCGGCGCTGATGCGAAACTCCTCGCAAAAGCGCTCGATGCACTCCTTCGGATAGCGCCCGTCGTAGCGCTCCACCAGCCGCACGCCCTCTTCACGGCTGATGGTGCCGTTGCGGATTTCGATGCACGCGGAGTCCGTTGCGCGCCCGTAGCCGAATTTAAGGTACTTGAGGTAATCGTGCAGGTTCATGGAGAGGCAATCGAGCTTCTCGTGGTCGGTGTAGGAAACCTCGATGCGTCCCTTGCGCCTGCGGAACCCCATCTCCTCAATCGTGCTCAGGTTCTGCTCGTTGTTCCACTTGAAGTAGTAGCCCACGA
>VGIE01000559.1 GCA_016867955.1 Betaproteobacteria bacterium | reverse complement strand
TTCGTCAGCGCGGTGCGCATTCCGCTGTCCGCGGTGGGTGCCACCGCGTCGATGCGGTTGGTGGCGAGCTACAAGGTGGCCAAGCGCTTCGATCAGGACATTTCCGCGGTGTGCGCCGGCTTTGCCATCGACGTGGCCGGCGGGAGGGTGGTGGCGGCCCGTATCGCCTATGGCGGCATGTCGGCAGTGCCACAGCGTGCCGCGCACCTTGAAGCGGCGCTCATGGGCAAGCCATGGACCGGCGCGGGCGTTGCCGATGCGCTGCCGGCACTGCCAGCCGATTTCAAGCCGATCAGCGACATGCGCGCCAGCGGCGAGTATCGCCTGCGGGTGGCGGGCAACCTGCTCCTGCGCTTGCAGCAGGAGACGCCCGATGCCGCGAGTGCAGCCGAGTTCAGCGGCGCGTCGCCGCTGTCCCGCCTGGCGCCGGTCGAAGGCGTGGCATGACCGGTCCAGACCGACGCCCACCGCCGGATGCGCGTGTCGCCGGCGCGGCACTGCCTCATGAGTCCGCACACCTGCATGTGAGCGGCAGTGCGCGTTACGCCGATGACATCCCGCTGCCCGCCAATGCGCTGCACGCCGCACTGGGCGTGAGCAGCGTGGCGCATGCGCGCATCCGCGCGCTGGACCTTTCTGCGGTGCGCGCGGCGCCCGGTGTGGTGTGCGTGGTCACGGCTGCGGACGTGCCGGGCGTCAACAACTGCGGCCCCATCCTGGAAGATGATCCGATCTTCGCCGATACGCTGGTGCAGTGCGTGGGCCAGCCATTGTTCGCGGTGGCGGCCGAGTCGGTGGATGCCGCGCGCCGCGCCGCGCGCATGGCGCGGGTGGAATACGAGGAACTACCGGCGATACTGGATATTCGCACCGCGCTCGCGCAACAAAGCTATGTCATTCCGTCCGTGACGCTCAGGCGCGGCAGCCCTGACGCGGCGCTGCCTGCCGCAGCGTACCGCCTCAAGGGCTCGCTCGCCATCGGCGGGCAGGATCACTTCTACCTCGAGGGCCAGATCGCCGTGGCGTTGCCGCAGGAGGACGGCTGCATGCTGGTCCACAGCTCGACCCAGCACCCCACCGAAGTGCAGCACAAGGTTGCCGACGCGTTGGCGCTGCGCGCCAACGCCGTCACGGTGCAGTGTCGGCGCATGGGCGGCGGCTTCGGCGGCAAAGAAAGCCAGCCGGCGCTGTTCGCGTGCGTGGCGGCCGTGATGGCCGTGCGTACCGGGCGGCCGGTGCGGTTGCGCGTGGACCGCGATACCGACATGCAGTCAACCGGCAAGCGCCACGATTTCGTTGCCGATTACGATGTCGGGTTCGGCGCGGACGGGCGCATTGCCGCGCTGAAGGTGATGCTGGCGTCGCGCTGCGGCTATTCGGCCGACCTGTCGGGGCCGGTCAACGATCGCGCCGTGGTGCATGTGGACAATGCGTACTTTCTTGAACACGTCGAAATCGTGTCGCACCGGTGCAAGACCCACACGGTGTCCAACACCGCCTTTCGCGGTTTCGGTGGCCCGCAGGGCATGATGGTGATCGAAGCGGTCATCGACGACATCGCACGCACGCTGGGCCATGATCCTCTGGACGTTCGCCGGGCCAACTTCTATGGCGTGACCGATCGCAATGTCACCCACTACCTGCAGCCGGTGGAAGACAACGTCATCCACACCATCGCCGACCAATTGGAGGCGAGCAGCGACTACCGCGCACGCCGCAAGCTTATTGCAGACTTCAATTCAACCAGCACGGTGATCAAGCGCGGCATCGCGATGACTCCGGTGAAATTCGGCATCTCGTTCAACGCCACCATCTACAACCAGGCCGGCGCGCTGGTGCATGTGTACACCGATGGCACGGTGCTGGTGAACCACGGCGGCACCGAGATGGGCCAGGGCCTGCACACCAAGGTGGCGCAGGTGGTGGCCGGCGAATTCGGCCTGCCGATGGAGCGCGTGCGCGTATCGGCCACCGACACGTCCAAGGTACCCAACACC
>VGIE01000558.1 GCA_016867955.1 Betaproteobacteria bacterium | reverse complement strand
AAACAAGGCTGATGGTCCCCTGGAGGCGGCAGCCGGTCGAGCGGCAGCCGACTACCGCAATGCGGTGCACTATCTGCGGCCACGGTCCCGGAACTGGCAGGTGGAGGTGGAGACCTGCTCGGCCCTGGAGGGCCGGGGCATCGATAAGCTGTGGCGGGCCGCGGAAAGGTTTGGCGAGGTAATGGGCGCCAGCGGCGAGTTGCAGGCGCGCCGCGCAGAGCAGGCGCGCAAGTGGCTGTGGAGCGAGGCCGCGGAAAACCTGTTCTCCATCCTCAAGGAGAACAGCAGCATCAGGCGGCAGATGCAGGATCTCGAGAGCCAGGTGTCGGCTGGCCGCAAGTCGGCAAGGGTCGCTGCCGACGAGCTAATCGAATCATTCTGGCAGGGAGCACGGAAATCATGATCGGACAGCTGAATCATATTGCCATTGCAGTGCCGGATCTTGCGGCTGCTTCCAAGGTCTACCGGGATACGCTGGGTGCTTCGGTGTCCGAACCTATTGATCTGCCGGAACACGGCGTGACCACGGTGTTCGTCAACCTCCCGAACTCGAAGATCGAACTGCTTCATCCGCTGGGAATTGCGTCGCCCATCGCCAATTTCCTGAAGAACAATCCCTCCGGCGGAATGCACCATGTCTGCTACGAAGTCGGGGATATACTCGCCGCGAGGGATCGCATGAAGGCATCGGGGGCGAGAGTACTCGGAGATGGCGAGCCTAAGACCGGCGCGCACGGCAAGCCCGTGCTGTTTCTGCATCCGAAGGATTTCCTCGGGACGCTGGTGGAACTGGAACAGGCTTAGAGACTATTTCACCATTGGATGCACAGCCGGGCGATTGCGCCCCCGCAAGCTTCCCCCGGCTCCTGGGGTCATTTGAGCAGTTCTGAAATGAACTTCCTGCGCCCCCGACGCAAATGCGGCCGACGCACGCCATCCCCCCATGGTTCGGGCCGCCGAATGGCGATTCCGTAAGGTGCTCCGAGGCGATGAAACCGGACCGCGGTGGATGCGCTCGAGGATGCTGCTGCGCGATCAGAGGTTGCAGAAGGCGAGTTCGAACTCCACATCGGTGTCCGAGACCTTCGGTCGCGGCTCCGTGCTGAAGGTGGTGAATCGCACGTTCAGGGCATACTTGTTGGCGCTGATCTCGGGCACAAGTTGCGCACCCAGCGGCAGGCGAATGCGAACCATCTGGGAGGTTCGTCCACCCAGCATCTGCGAGAATGTTCCCCGCGAAGCCACATGCCGCGCGGGCTTGCCTCCTCCGCGCAGCAGCTTGAGCACGATCGCTGTCCCGTCGCGCAGCGGGTAGAGCGGTGATATCCATGCATTCAGATCGGCCATGCGAGACGCGCCGTCGCGGTTGAGCCAGTAGTGGTAGACGGGCAGGTCGAACTCGCACGCGCCGCCGGGGATGCCCGTCCGCTGCTTGATGCTCATTAGCCACTCGTTCTCGCGCAGATACTGGCCGATCTTTCCAGTCATGCTGAAGAGCGCTCCCAGTGCATGTTCGACTTCGGTGATAGCCGTAGCGAGGGCGTCCTGCGCAACATCGGGATTTCCCTTGAAGGATATCAACACCTGCTTCTGCCGCTCGAGTTCCTGCAACAGATCCGACTTGAGGTCTGCGCGGCTGGCCACTTCAAGAATCTCGAAAAGGGTGAGCAGCACGACATGGTGGTCGAGGGCATCCTGCCGCGAATCGAAATGATGCATGCGCTCGAAGAGGTCCTCGAGCCGCAGCAGTGTCCTGATCCGTTCCGTCAGGGGATATTCGTAAACGATCAAGTGGGTACCAGCCGTGGTCGTCGGACGCAGTGATTCTCGCGCATCCGCAGGTCGATTGGCTAGCCCCTTTTGAGTCTTCGCCGGGGCGAGCCGCTGTTCAGCGGATGATGTCTTCACGCCGGAACCCGATTGCAGGGCGGCTCCCAGATAGGCTTCGTGGAGCCGTTGCACCCTTGGTTCCAGTTCGTCGATCGTGCCACTGTTCTCA
>VGIE01000557.1 GCA_016867955.1 Betaproteobacteria bacterium | reverse complement strand
CAAGGTCGGCTGCGCGCAGGCCTTCGCGCTGATCCCGGGCACCTCGCGCTCGGGGGCCACCATCATCGGCGGCATGCTGTTCGGCCTGTCGCGCCGCGCCGCCACCGAGTTCTCGTTCTTCCTCGCCGTGCCGACGCTGGTGGCGGCCGGCGGCTACGACCTCTACAAGAACCGCGCGCTGCTGTCGGCCGACGATCTGGGCATGTTCGCGGTCGGGCTGGTCGCCGCCTTCGCCTCGGCGTCCCTCTGCGTGCGCTGGCTGCTGCGCTACATCGCCAGCCACGACTTCACGCTGTTTGCCTGGTACCGCATCGTGTTCGGCCTGCTGGTACTGCTCACCGCGTGGACGGGTGTGGTGAGTTGGACGGCAGGGTAGGAAGACGCACGGCCCGCAGAGCAGCTTGATCGGTGTCAGTAATCATTATGCACTGATAAACTAGAAAACACGACTCATTTCAAATTGGCAGTATTACCGGAATCGATCAGAAAGCAGCCACCGCGCCGTCGGACCGCGGATCGGCGCCGCCTTCGAGCGTTCCGTCGGCGTGCCGCACGATGGCGCCGGCATGGCCCATGGCCTCCTCCCAGGCCTGCAGGATCTCGATGTCGTGGCCGATGTCGGTGAGTTTCTTCACCACCGACCCCGGAAATCGTGACTCCAGCTTGAGCGAGTCGCTGGCGCTGCCCCAGGTGCGGCCGAGCAGCCAGCGCGGTGCGCTGACGGCTTCCTGCGGCGCATAACCATAGCTGACGATGCGCGAGAACACCGCCGCCTGCGTCTGCGGCTGGCCATCGCCGCCCATGGTGCCGTACACCAGCGTGCGGCCGTCCTTGAGTTGCGCGAGGGCCGGGCTGAGGGTGTGGAAGGGCTTCTTGCCCGGCGCAAGCGCGTTAATGTGGCCCGGGTCCAGCGAGAAGCTGCAGCCGCGGTTCTGCCATGTGATGCCGCTCTTCGGCAGCACGATGCCTGAGCCAAACTCGTGGTAGGCGCTCTGGATGAACGACACGGCCCGGCCCTCGCCGTCGACCACGCCCATCCATACCGTGTCGCCGGGCGCGCCCAGCGAGCCCCATGGCGTGGCTCGCCGGCGATCGACGCGCGCGGCGAGTTCCCTGAGGTGCGAGGGCCGCAGCAGGTCGGCGGCGGCGATGCGCATCCAGGCCGGATCGGTGACGTGCGCGTCGCGCACGCGGAAGGCCTGCTTGGTTGCCTCAACGGCCAGGTGCACGAAATCGGCGCTGGCCGGTGCTATCCGGTGGATCTGCAGTTCATCGAGGATGCCGAGGATCATCAGCGACACCACGCCCTGCGAGGGCGGCGTCATGTTGAGCACGCGGCCGGCGCGATGCGCCAGTACGAGCGGATCGCGCAGCACGGCGCGGTGCGCCGCGAGATCGGCTAGCCGCAGCGGGCTGCCAGCGCGCTCAAGGTCGCGCGCGATGGCACGGGCCAGCTCGCCGCGATAGAAGTCTTCGGTTCCGGCGCGGGCGATGCGCCGCAGCGTCGCGGCGAGCCGCGGCTGCCGAAACAACGCGCCGGCGGCGGGCGCCCTGCCGCCGACGAGAAAGGTGTCGGCGAAACCGGGCACGGAACGCAGCTCCGCCAGCCGGTTGGCGGTCTGTACCGACTGGCTGCGCGTCACCGGGATGCCGCGCTCGGCGTAGTGGATGGCGTCGTCGAGCAGGCGTTTGAGCGGCAGCCGCCCGCCCAGCGTGCGCGACACGCGGTGCGCTGCGCCCCAGCCGGCGACGGTGCCCGCCACGGTATTGGCAGCGACGCCGCCCCGAAACGGGATGCGCTGCGTGATGCCGCGCTCGCGGTACCAGTCGATGCTGGCGGCAGCCGCCCCGCTGGCATCGATCGCTCCCGGGTCGCGGCCCGGCACATGCACCAGCCAGAAGGCGTCCCCGCCGATCGAATTCATGTGTGGATAGACCACCGCGATGGTGGCGGCCGCGGCGATCATGGCCTCGAGGGCATTGCCACCTTCGCGCAGCACCGCCAGC
>VGIE01000556.1 GCA_016867955.1 Betaproteobacteria bacterium | reverse complement strand
GTGGCATAGCGCGCGGCGAGTTCCATGATTTCCAGCCGGTCTGCGGTGGTCAGTGGCATCGCGGATTCCTCGCGTGGAATTCAGGCCGCAACGTTACCACGCCGACCGCGCGCCTGCCATGGTGATGTTGCAGCCCGGCGTCGTGGCCGGCTCGTGAGAACCGCCGTGCGAGTCGGATCTTGAAACGTCCGGCATTGGCAGGGAATCTTCCCCTCGCGCTCCCCTAGACCAGTATCCGACAGGAATGAATTGCTCGGTACGCTTCCGGCACCGGCACCGGCAAGCCGGGCGGCATCGGGCTGCGGCGATAGCCGGCGCGGCGGCCAGCAGGTCTGGAAAACCGGCCCGGCCGCGCTTATGATTCAGGTCTCGAACCCGGCCCTGGAGGTGCGCCTTGGCTCGATCGTGTCCTGCAGCCGTTCTCGCGCTTGCGCTCGTGACGTGCCTGCCGGCGACCGCGCCGGCGGAGACCCGCGCCCTGGTCTACCTTGGCGCCGCGCACACCCGTTCGAGCGACCTGCGCGTGAACCAGCCCTCGACCGGCTCGAACGCGACCTTCAGCGGCGTGAGCTGGAGGGACGCGTCGTTCGAGGCCCCGCCGTATTACGGCTTACGGGTCGAGCGCTTCTTCGAGTCGCGGCCCGGATGGGGCGTCGGCGTCGAGTTCAACCACTACAAGGTTCATGCCAAGACCGACCAGGCCGTGCCGGTCAGCGGGACCTGGCTCGGCGCGCCGGTCAACGCGGTGGCGCCGCTGTCCCAGCGGGTACAGAATTTCGCCATTTCCCACGGCGTCAACTTCATCGGCGTGAGCGCGCTGCATCAATGGCAGCACGACCGCAGCGATCGCTTCCCGACCAGCCGCGTCCAGCCCTACCTCGGCGGAGGACCGATCTTCTACATCCTGCATCCGGAGAACACAGTCAATAACGTCGCAGGCAAGGAGAAATACCAGCAGTCCGGATTCGGCCTGCACCTGCTGGGCGGGCTGCACTACAGCGTGACCGACCGGGTCGGCGTTTTCCTCGAGCTGAAGTACACCAGCGGCACGGCCAAGGTCGATATCGCAGACTCAGGAAACGCCGAGACCCGGCTCGACACCACCCACGGGGCGCTGGGGCTGAGCTGGCGGTTTTAGAGAATTGCATCAGGCTGTAGCTCGCCGGGAGCGGCGGGCACGGTCACTCCCGAGCGGCTGGCATGCCAAAGCGAAGGGGCAAGGTGTGCGGGGAGGGTCGGCCAACGCGCAGGCTCGCCCCGTGCGCCGGGATGACGGGAGGCAGTACGCTGAGTTCGTAGCTAGTGCGGGCCTGCGGCGGCAAGCGACGCTGCTTCGCCGATGGCTACCACAAGCAAGGGCGTCTCTTGCGCGACCACAGAGCGGTGCGCTGCCGCCGCTGTATTGGCGATCCGAACGGGCGTCTGGATGGTCGCCGCTGCACCCGCTTCGATGACCTGCTGCAGCTGCGCCGCAACGGCGATGGCAATGGCGGCCGGATGCTTGCTCTCGATTCCGTGAACGCCGATCGGACAGGTGATGCGCGCGATGTCCTCCGGCGGAAAGCCGCGGCGCTCCCAGCGGCCGGCGAAGCTCTTTGCCTTGCTATCCGAGCCGATCAGCCCGACCCAGGCGAAGTCCCCGCGTCGCAGCAACGCGCGGCAGATCTGGTCGTCCTGGTCATGGCTGTGGGTCATCACCAGGCAATAGGCGCCGGCAGGTGCGAACGCCACCTCGTCCTCGGGCATGTCGCTCAGGAGCAGCGTGACGTTTTCCGGCAGCCCATCCAGCCGCGCCGAGACCTGTTCGGGGCGGCTGTCGATCCAGGTGATGGCGAGCGGCAGCCCGCTCAACACGCGTACCAGCGCCTGGCCGACGTGTCCGGCACCGAACAGCAGCAGGGGCACCGCTGCAGGATCGATGCGCTCGACGATGCGCAGCGTGTCGGCAGCGTCGCGCAGACGTGCATAGCGCGGCGTCGCGCCGGGCACCGCGCATTGCAGGCTGCGGCGCGCCCCGGATGGCA
>VGIE01000555.1 GCA_016867955.1 Betaproteobacteria bacterium | reverse complement strand
CCAAAACCCACCGCATGAGCACCAAAGCAAAAACACTCGACGTGACCATCATGGGTCGCAACTACAGGGTTGCCTGCGCCGAAGAAGAGCGCGAGGGGCTGCTCGCAGCCGTCGCGCATCTGGATGAAAAAATGGTTCAAATCAAGACCGCGGGCAAGGTCGCCAGTGCCGAGCGGATCGCGGTGATGGCCGCTTTGAACATCGCCCATGAGCTGCTGCAGTTGCGCGCGGATAAAACGCCGCGCGATGGTTTTGACTTCGAAGGGCTCAAGCGTAGAATGAATTCGATGCAGGCCATGCTTGATGAAGTGCTGGTTCCGCAGGAGCGGTTGCTCTAGAAGCTCGGTAGCCGCCCCGCCGGCCGTTCGATGGCGTGCTGAACACGAGTCCCCTGCGGTGTTTGCCAGGATCCGGAGATTCTTGAACCAACATTGAAATCACGGGTCGCAGCCCTTGTGTCACTGTTGTGCGCGTCCCCGTTCCCGGAACGAGCCGGACGTGCCTGATGTGACCGGAAAGCGACCACTTTGAACCGTACTTGGTTCAGGATCAGGGTCCAGCGGCACAGGCGGGGGGCACCCATGGCGAAACGCAGGCCTCAAACCTGCGTTTCTTTTTTGCGAGCCGCCGGTTGCCCCCTGACGAAGAGGCGACCGACGCGCGTTCCGACTGAACACCTGCCGGCGACCCGCGATGAGATACTGGCTGATGAAATCCGAGCCCGACGAGTTCAGTTTCGACGATCTCGCCAAGGCGCCCGGCAGACGCGTCCCCTGGTTTGGCGTACGCAACTACCAGGCGCGCAACTTCATGCGCGACCAGATGAAGCCGGGAGATCCGGTGTTCTTTTATCACTCCAGCTGCGCGGAGCCCGGCATCGCCGGTATCGCGGAAGTCGCCTCCACGGCCTATCCTGACGCAACGCAGTTCGACCCCAAGAGCAAGTACTTCGATCCTGCCGCCACGCAGGAGACCCCGCGCTGGTTTAATGTCGATGTGAGAATGGTCCGAAAAACCCCGTTCGTCAGCCTGACCGAGCTGCGCCGGCATGAAGAACTCGCAACCATGCGCCTGCTGCAAAGGGGCAACCGCCTCTCGATCACGCCCATCGATCCGCGCGAATGGAAGTTCATCACCGGCAAACTGCTTAAGTCCTGAACGGGCCGCGTCACCGCCGCTTGACGCCAGGCAAGGCCGGCCCTCCGCAGTCGCAACAGACCAAGCATTCACCGAACCGCCAGGCTCCCCCATGCCCAAGCTCGAGAACGACACCCTGATTCGCGCCCTGTTTCGGCAACCAACCCCTTACACGCCGGTGTGGCTGATGCGCCAGGCCGGCCGCTATCTCCCCGAATACCGCACCACGCGCGCGCGCGCCGGCAGCTTTCTCGCCCTCGCCAAGTCGCCCGCGCTGGCAACCGAAGTCACGCTGCAGCCGCTCGAGCGCTTCCGGCTGGACGCGGCGATTCTCTTCTCCGACATTCTCACCGTCCCGGATGCCATGGGACTCGGCCTTCATTTCACCGAAGGGGAAGGACCGCGCTTTCACCACCCCGTGCGCGATGCCGCTGCGGTAGCCCGGCTGGCAGCGCCAGATCCCGGGCGCGAGCTGCGCTACGTGCTCGATGGCGTGTCCGAGATCCGCCGGGCACTGCGCAACCGCGTGCCGCTGATCGGCTTCTCCGGCAGCCCCTACACGCTGGCCTGCTACATGGTGGAAGGCGGCGGCAGCGACGACTTCCGCACCATCAAGAGCATGCTCTACCGCGACCCGGCGCTGTTGCACCGCATCCTGGAGGTCAACGCGCGCGCCGTCGCGGATTACCTTAATGCACAGATCGAGGCCGGCGCACAGGCCGTCATGATCTTCGATACCTGGGGCGGCAATCTGTCGCACGAAGCCTACCTCGAGTTTTCTCTGGCGTACATGCAGAGGGTCATGGCGGAACTGAAGCGCGAGCATGATGGCGCGCGCATCCCCAGCATCCTGTTCACCAAGGGCGGCGGACCATGGCTGCCGGACAT
>VGIE01000554.1 GCA_016867955.1 Betaproteobacteria bacterium | reverse complement strand
AGCAGCGGAACGCCGGGAAGGACACGATAGGCAATCAGGATCAGGCACATGGGCCGTCGTAATCGGCAGGAGTGGCGGGGATGTGGCGGCAACCCGCGTCTTCAGCGCCGGCCGCCGCCGGGCGCAGTTCCGCTGTCGTCCAGGGGGATGAACCACTCGATCGAGCGCTGCGATCCAGCGGCGAGCAGCTGCGCGATGTTGCTTCGCCGCACGGCGCCCTGCAGGTGCGTCTCGAACACCACCGGGTCGGCGATTCCGGCATAGACTTCCATCAGGGTGAATTCGGCGCTCTGTGCAGCAGCCTCTTGCGGCTCGATGCGGCGGGAGAGCGCGCCCTCGATGCCGGTGCGCGCGCGAACTTCGGCGAGGAGCGCGACTAGTGCGCCCCGGGTCGAAGCCAGATTCGCGGCATTCACCCGGTAATACACGTAACAGGCAGCGCCACCCGCCGCATGGCCAGGCGTCATGGAATGGCGTAGGGCAGGGGCTGGAAGTCCAGCGCCGGCCCGTCGGCACTGCGCAGATGCACGCGAGAGGATTCGGCGCTGGCGCGCTGGACCACGGCGAGAACGTCGGTTCCACCCCAGGGTGACGGGGCCGCACCGGCCACCATGCCGTTTGATTGCCCGGCAAAGTCCTCGCCAAACAGCTCATCGCCAGGCACCGCCGCCGCCTGGACATTCGCCAAGTAGAGGCGGCGCTTCACCTTGCCCAGATGCTGCGTGCGCGCAACGATCTCCTGCCCGGGGTAGCAGCCCTTCTTGAAGCTGACTCCGCCGATCAGTTCCAGATTGGCCATCTGCGGAATGAACTGCTCCTGCGTGCGCGCGCCGACGAAAGCGATGCCGTTGCGGATGTCGGTCCAGTCCCAGGCGGCGCTGCCCACCGGCCGCAGCTGCCTGGCCAGGGCGGGCCAGGCCGATGCCGCGCGATCCGGGGGCAGGGCCAGCAGCCAGCGCCCCCCCGGGAGCGAGAGCAGGTCGGCGTCGGGTGCCGATGCCGGTACCAACGTGCCGCGCGGTGCCTCCGGCAGGTTCCCGAAGCATTCGCGCAGCGCTTGCGCCGACGCCGGTCCGCCGGCGCCCAGTAGCGCCAGCGTATCCGTGCAGTCGGCGATCATGACCTTCGAGCGCAGGACGAACATGCGCAGGCGTTTTAGGGTGGCCGGCAGCACGCTGCGCGGCAGCAGCATGCGCCAGCCCTCCGCGCGCCGCCACAACAGGAAGGACGCCAGCATGCGTCCCTTGGGCGTGCAGTAGGCGCCGGGCGTGCTGACGCCTGCCGCCAGTGCCTTGACGTCGCAGGTGACCTGATTGTGCAGGAATTCGGTGGCGTCCGGTCCGCCGAATTCGAGCACACCGAAATGCGACAGATCGGCCACGTAGCTGCCTGCAGGCATCATGGCGCGCTCCGCCGCGGCATCGCCGAAGTCGCGCACTTCGCCATCGGCGACGACAGCGCCCATGCCCTTCAACAGCGATTCCAGCGCAGCGTTCATGATTGTCGCAAGGGTCCGATCCCGGAGAAGATCACGCGGGGATGCAGGCTATTATAGCGACTGTATCTCCCTCCTCCCGCAGCCGGCTGATGGCTATCGCCTTCCACACCACGATCCGGATCCGCCATGTGATGCGCAGGGTCATCCCGCCATGCGTCTGATCAAGCTGGGCGTGCTGGCGCTTGCGCTGGCGGCGATGTACATCGCGTGGCAGGTGCTGACGCCGGTGCGGCTCGCGGCGCCGACGGTGGAGTTCTCGATCCAGCGCGGCAGTGCCCTGCGCGCCGCTACGCGCCAGATCGTCGAGGCCGGCGTTGGCGTCTCGCCCTGGCAGTTCAATCTCATTGCGCGCCTGACGTCGGCCGACACCCACATCAAGGCCGGCAGCTATGCGGTGTCCAGCGGCGTTACTTCGTGGGACATCCTGCGCAAGATCACGCAGGGAGACTTCACGCTGGACGAGGTGGTGATCATCGAGGGTTGGACCTTTCGGCAGATGCGCGCGGCGCTCGACGCGCACCCCGCGATCA
>VGIE01000553.1 GCA_016867955.1 Betaproteobacteria bacterium | reverse complement strand
CTGCCGCCACGAGCTGGCCAGCCCCGGGGCGGGATCGCAAGCCTACGCGCGGTCGCATATCCCTGGCGCGCAGTTCATGCACGTGGACCACGACCTCTCCGCGCGACCGGACGGTCACAATGGCCGCCACCCGTTGCCGGACGCCGAGCAGTTTGCGGCCAGACTGTCGGCCGCCGGCGTCGATGCATCCAGCCAGGTGGTCGCCTACGACGCGGCGGGCGGCATGTTCGCCGCGCGCCTGTGGTGGATGCTGCGCTGGCTGGGCCATGATCGCGTGGCCGTGCTCGACGGCGGCTGGGGGCAGTGGCAGTCCGAGCAGCGCCCGACCAGCACCGCGCAACCCGTGCCGCAACCGGCACGCTTTGTCGCAAGACCGCGCGCCCTTGCCGTCGATACGCCGGCGGTGCTCGCCAACCTGCGGCGGCGGGAGCGGCTTGTCCTCGATGCGCGCAGCGCGGATCGCTTCCGCGGAGAGAACGAGACGCTGGACCCGTTGGGCGGCCACATCCCCGGCGCCGCCAACAGGCCGTTTCGCGACAACCTCGATGCGGCAGGTCGCTTCAAGCCGGCCGCGCAGCTGCGCACGGAGTTCGCTGCCGCGCTGGGTGCGCATGCCCCGGACAAGGTCATCCACCAGTGCGGCTCCGGCGTGTCGGCCTGCCATAACCTGCTCGCCATGGAGATCGCCGGGCTGCAGGGCTCGCTGCTCTACCCGGGCTCGTGGAGCGAGTGGTGCGCCGACCCGTCGCGCCCCATTGCCAAATAAGACAAGGAAGAGTCAGGTGCTGCACACTGCCGAAACCCAGTATCTCGACCTGATGCGCCACGTGCTCGAGCGCGGCACGCGCAAGACCGACCGCACGGGCACCGGCACGCTGTCGGTGTTCGGCGCGCAGATGCGCTTTGCGCTCGGCGACGGCTTTCCGCTGCTCACCACCAAGAAGCTCCACCTCAAGTCCATCATTTACGAACTGTTGTGGTTCCTCAGGGGCAGCACCAACGTGCGCTGGCTGCAGGAACATGGCGTCACGATCTGGGATGAGTGGGCCGACAATGCGGGCGAACTCGGGCCGGTGTATGGCTACCAGTGGCGCAGCTGGGAGACTCCCGATGGTCGCAGGATCGACCAGATTGCGCAGGTGCTGGAATCGATCCGCAGGAACCCGGACTCACGGCGGCACATTGTGACGGCGTGGAACCCGGCGGACGTGCCGCGCATGAAGCTGCCGCCCTGCCACGCGTTCTTCCAGTTCTATGTTGCCGACGGCCGCCTGTCCTGCCAGATGTACCAGCGCAGCGCCGACATCTTCCTGGGTGTCCCCTTCAACATCGCGTCATACGCGCTGCTCGTGCTGATGGTTGCGCAGGTGTGCGGACTGAAGCCCGGCGACTTCGTGCATACCCTGGGCGACGCGCACCTCTACCTCAATCACCTCGAGCAGGCGCGCGAGCAGCTTTCACGTGAGCCGCGCCCTTTCCCGCGCATGCTTCTCAACCCTGCCGTGAACGACATCGCCGCCTTCCGTTTCGAGGACTTCACGCTCGAAGGCTACAACCCGCACCCGGCCATCAAGGCGCCCATTGCAGTCTGAATTGCCGGAGCCCGCCGTGCCGGCAAGGCGCCCACGCATTGCATTGATCGCCGCGCTGGCCCGCAACCGGGTTATCGGGCGGGACAACGCCATGCCATGGCACCTGCCCGCGGACCTCAAGCGTTTCAAGTCACTGACGCTGGGCCATGCGGTCGTGATGGGCCGGAAGACCTGGGATTCCATCGTTGCTTCGCTCGGCAGGCCGCTGCCCGGGCGAACCAGCATCGTCGTGTCGCGTGCTGCCGGACTCCGCGTCGAGGGCGCAATCGTCGTCGATTCCGTGGTTTCCGCCATTGCCGCTGCCACGGCGGCAGGGACGGCAGGCGAACTCTTCGTGATCGGCGGCGCGGAGATCTACGCGCTAGCATTGCCGTTCGCGGACCGCTTGTACCTGACCGAGATCAACGCGGAGGTGCCGGGCGACGCGTGGTTTCCGCC
>VGIE01000552.1 GCA_016867955.1 Betaproteobacteria bacterium | reverse complement strand
CCTCTGCCATTTTCAGGAACGCGCGTTCGACGGGATCGTCGGCGCCGGAACATGGCCGCCGCGACGCCCAGGCTGGTCAGCGTCACCATGCCGCCGCCGGCCACGCTCCAGGTGTAGGCCGGTGTGGGCGGCTGCGGGCTGACCACGTTGACACCGGGCGGGACGTTCTTGCTCTCGGATCTTGGGCGCCGGCTGTTGAAGTGTGGCACTAGTTGCGCAGCCATCAACAACGCGGCGAGGCTGAGGGCCATCACGCGCCACGGCGATCGCGCGCAGCGCGCCGTCCAGTCGTTCAACTGCACACAGGCGATCAGGGTTAAGCCGATCACGCCGACGATGAGCAACCGCGACGCCACCCGTTCCGACTCGAATCCCGGGAGCCTGAACAGGGTCCATTCGTAGATGTTGAGCGTGCTGAGCACGACCATGACAACGCTGGGCAGCCAGAGCGACGATACTGGATGCTTCCAGACCTTGTTCAATGGCGCGGTGACTCCGGCCAGGACGATGGTGAGGCCCACCCATCCCACGAACGTGTTGTATTCCCACCAACTGAGGTTGTCGGTGATGTTGCGCGGCTCTCCGACGAACGCGGCGATCAGCACGTCGAGCCGCTGGAAGCTCCCCACGAACTCGCGCGGCGGCGAATCGTAGAATCCAAGCACCGGAACAACGCGAACAGCAATCAGCCCCAGGACCAGCAGCGCGACGGTTGCGCCGAATCGCCACCGTGCGCGTGCGCCCGCCACGAACACGGCAATAAAAATAACCGCCCACACGAACACGTGCCACCCGCCAATCAGGGCCATCATCGCCAGCACGACCGCCAGCCCTGCCTGGGTCCGGCCACTGACGTCGCCAACCGCCACGCAGTGCAGGAACAGCAGCACGTGCGGGAGCAGAAAAAAGGTGACCCATTGCTCGTGACCGGTCTCGAGGTGCGCGATCACGTGGCCATTCATCAGGAAAATCGCAAGGAACGCCATGGAAGCCACGGGGCCGAGCTTCAGCTCACGCGCCAGGGCATAGCTGCCCGCCACGCCGATCGCGACTAGGACGGTTGCCTGCGCGACCACGAACGTTGCGACGTCAAGCCACGTCAGGAGCAGTACGTGCGGGGCGACGTTAGTTTCCGCGTTCGCGAAGAACAGCCTCGTCCCTTGGAAAGTGTCATGCAGATGCCAAGGCAGTTGTCCGCGGCTGAGGCTTTCACGCCAGGCGGTGTGATAACTCCACTCCTTGACCCAGTCCTGCGTGGTGTACCAGTCGAGGTCACCGGCGCGGAAGTACCACACCGCGCCTGCCGCGCCGATGGCTCCGGCGATCAGCCATGCGACGCGCTCGCGTGTGTCCGATCGCCCGCACCACTCCAGTGCCAACGCTCCGGCCATCATCACGATGACCACGGCGAGCGGCAGCCAGGTGTCGGGAGTCGCGGCGATGAAGTCGGCGCGTGTCAGCGGCAGCCGCACGAGATCGGTGATGGTGGTATCGACCAGCACCGCGCCGGCCAGCATGGCGCCGACCACCAGCCACTGATCGTTGACCGGAATCAGCGTCGAACGGTATCCGGACGCATCGTGATCGCTGGTGACGGCCGGTGTGACGGGGGAATCTCGGAGTGCCAACTTTCGGTAGTCTAAGGCAGCTTGTGAATTCACAGTGACGTGCCCCGTCGATCCGCGACACGGATAATGTGCGTTCGCCCGGGTCTGACCGGCACCCGAAAACTAGGACGAAATGGTCACGACGGGAATAGACCCATGCTGACAGGCCCACCGTCTCAACGCGGCAGCGTCCGCCCGGTCACCATCGACGGCGACCCGACCGGGCGCAGCTACACGTGCGAAGTCCGATCCGTATCGCCCCGCACGGGCGTCCAGCCAGGCGCGATCGTGTGGGTGGAGTTTGGCGCCGCTTGGGCAACGCGCGGCGGCCGCCAAGTCAGGATTGAGGGGCAATGGCATCAGTGCATCGTCTTGCCCGCGCCGTAGGGCGCGAACACCGCCAGCGGCGTTCACGTGCGGCGGTC
>VGIE01000551.1 GCA_016867955.1 Betaproteobacteria bacterium | reverse complement strand
ACCGGCAAGCTGCCCAAGCAGTATGTTTCGCCGAAACTCCCGACCGCTGCGCGTGCGGCCGAGATCGCCAAGCTGCTCGGCTTCTAGTCTTCCTCCCTCGTGGCCGGCCGTGGTGATCACGGCTGGTCCGCCACCCCGGCCGATGCGGACGGGCACGACTGCCGGTGACGCCGGATTCTTCCTTCCCGATTCGCTAAACCGTGCCGTGTTGCTCCCGAGGTGCGCTGACGCTTAAACTCGCCTGAACAAGCATTGAGGGAGTGACGAATGACGTCGTCCGCCGTCGAGTCCTTTGACTACGTGATCGTTGGTGGTGGGTCGGCGGGGGCGCTGCTCGCCGCGCGGCTGGGCGAGGAGCGCGGCGTTTCGGTATGCCTGCTCGAGGCGGGGCCTGCAGACAAGAACATTTTCATCCACATTCCAGCCGGTTTCATCAAGGTCATCTTCGATCCGAAGGTGACCTGGGGCTTTGAAACCGAGCCGGTGCCCGGCATCAAGGACAGGAAGCTGCCCATGCTGCAGGGGCGCGTGCTGGGCGGTTCGGGGTCGATCAATGGCATGGTCTACACGCGTGGGCAGGCGGAGGACTTCGATGCCTGGGCTGCGATGGGCAACCCGGGCTGGTCCTACAAGGAGATCCTGCCCTATTTCAGGAAGAGCGAGCAGCGGGTCGATGGGGGTGATGACCGTTATCGCGGCCGCAGCGGCGGGCTCAAGACGCTGGAGCTGAACTGGCCGAACGCGCTGGCCGATTCGTTCCTGGCCGCCGCCCGGCAGCAGGGCATTCCGGGAAACCCGGATTACAACGGCGCGCGCCAGGAGGGCGTCGGCCGTTACCAGTACACCATCGAGAACGGTAAGCGCTGCAGCGCGGCGCGCGCGTTCCTTAGGGACGCGTTGCGACGCAAGGCGGTGGACCTGCGCACCGAGGCGCAGGTCACATCGATCTCCTTCGAGGGCAGCAAAGCGACCGGCGTGAAATACCGCCGCGCGGGGTCGGGAACTCTGTCCGAAGTGCGCGCACGCGGCGAGGTGATCCTGTGTGCGGGGGCCGCCAACACGCCAAAGCTGCTGCAGATCTCAGGCCTCGGTCCAGTAGACCTGTTGCAGCGCCTGGGCGTCCCGCTGGTGCAGGCGCTGTCTGGCGTCGGCGCCAACCTACAGGACCACTACACGCCGCGCTTCGTTTTCCGGGCCAGGCCGGGGGTGGTGACCATCAACGACTACGCGCGCGGACTGCCACTTGCCGGGCAGATCTTCAACTGGCTGGTGGGGCGTCCCAGCATCATCGGCATCGGGGTGGTCTTGGGCTTCGCCTACACGAAGAGCCGTCCGGAGCTCGATCGTCCGGACATCCTGATCACATTCACGCCCGGCAGCTTCAAGGCCGGCTTCCTCGGCGTGCTCGACGACGCGCCGGGCATGACTTGCGGCGTGTGGCAGCTGCGTCCCGAGAGCCGCGGGTATGTGCATGCACGCTCGGCAGACCCGATGGCGGCGCCGATCATCCAGCCGAAATACCTGTCCGCCGAGGCGGATCAGCAGGTGGTGGTTACCGCCCTCAAGCTGGCGCGCCGGATCATGTCGACGCCGGCACTCGCCCGCCAATGCGAGAAGGAAATCGTCCCCGGCACGCCGATGAAAACCGAAGCGGACTGGCTCGATTTCGCGCGTAGCGGTGGCCTGAGCGGCTATCACATCTGCGGCACGGCGCGCATGGGCCCGGGTTCCGACGGGCACTCGGTGGTGGACAGCCAGTTGCGGGTGCACGGCGTGCAGAACCTGCGGGTCGCGGATGCATCGGTCATGCCGGTCATTACCTCCGGCAACACCAATGCGGCAACGATGATGATCGCCGAGAAGGCTGCCGACCTGATCCTCGGGCGGCAGGCAGCCTGAATCCAGGCACGCAAGCCACTCGCGGATCCAGAGGCGGGGTCGGCCCGCCCCGGCGTTGGCGCGGCAGTTTGGCGCGGGTGGCCGCTTGCCTTGCCGCCGGTTGCTACCTGAGCCCGTTGCCCCCCCGCATGCG
>VGIE01000550.1 GCA_016867955.1 Betaproteobacteria bacterium | reverse complement strand
GTAGACCGAAAAGCCGATGCGCTGCACCAGCCCCTCGTCCTTCAACGCCTGCATCTCGCGCCACAGCAGCTTTCCACCGGGCTTCTCCAGGTCGGCCGGTGCATGCGCCAGCAGGCCGTAGAGCCTCTCGCGGCCGAGGCGCCGCAGCGACTGCTAGCAGCTGATGCGCAGCGCCGCCGCATCGGCCGGGGTGACACGCGGCGCGGCGCAGACTGGCGTCTTTGTGACAAGGCGAAACGCGTCGTCGCCTGCGATCGCCGCGCCAATCGCCGCCTCGCTGTCGCCATACAGGGCCGCGGTGTCAAGCAGGTCGATACCGGCATCGACCGCGCATTCCAGGATGCGGGCCACCTCCTGCTGTGGCGTCTTGCCACCAGTGTTGGAGATGCCGTAATCCAGGCCGCACTGGACGGTGCCGAGCCCTAGGCGCATCGCAGCAGCGCCTTCAGCTGCGCGACGACGTAGTCCTGCTGCACGTCGCTGAGCGTGTAGTAGAGCGGCAGGGAAAGCGCCTCGCGGTAGTAGCCCTCGGCAGCCGGGTAATCCGCCGGACGGTGCCCCCTTCGCCGATAGTAGGGCTGGCGCGGCACCGGGATGTAGTGAACCTGGCAGTAGATCGAGCGCTCGCGCAGCCCGTTCATGATCGCGTTGCGCGACACGCCGAGCGCGTCGAAGTCGATGCGCACCACGTAGAGGTGGTGCGCGTTGCGCTCCCGCGCTGCGGGTTGCGCCGGACGGACGTACGGCACGCCGGCCAGCAGGCGGTCGTAGCGCAGCGCGAGCGCGCGCCGTCGCTCCAGGAACCGGTCCAGCTTGGCGAATTGCGACAAGCCCAGCGCGCATTGCAGGTCGGTGAGTCGGAAGTTGAAGCCCAGTTCCTTCATCTCATAGTACCAGACGTTGGGCACGCCGTCGGTGTAGGCCTGCTCCGGCACCGCGTAGGCATCGTCCAGCTTGTTGATGCCGTGGCTATGCAGGCGCAGCAGGTCGCGGTACAACACCTCGTCATTGGTGGTCACCATCCCGCCTTCGCCGGTTGCCATCAGCTTTACCGGGTGGAAAGAGAAAACCGTCATGTCGGCGTAGGTCGCGCCCAGCGCGTGCGAGGCGTCCTCGATGATGCGCGCGCCGGTGCGGTCCGCAACGGCACGGATCGAGGGCATATCGCAGGGCAGGCCGGCGAAATGCACCGGCACGATCGCCTTCACGCGCTCTAGCACTGCGCAACGGCGCCCAAGCTGCTCTGGGTCCATGTTGAGCGAAGTCGCGTCGATGTCGGCGAATTCCGCCCTGGCGCCGACGAAATGCGCGCAGTTGGCGCTGGCGACGAAGGTATTCGGGGAAGTGACGAGTACGTCGCCGTCACCCAGCCCTGCCGCGGCACAGGCAAGGTGCAGCGCGGCAGTGCCGTTACTCACCGCCACGGCGTAGCGCGCGCCAACATAGTCCGCGACTGTGCGCTCGAACTCCGCAGCCCTGGGCCCTTGAGTCAGCCAGCCGCTGCGCATTGGGCGGACACCGCCTGGATGTCGTCCTCGTCGATGAAGTGCTTGCCGTAAGGAATCATCGGCCGAGTTGCTCCCGCTTCAGGCTCTCGATCTCCCGCTGCAGCGCCTCGTACTCCGCAACCTTGAGCTGCAGGAACCGCGATGCCGAGCGCGCCTTCGCCGACAGGCCCTTGGGGGTGAGGACATACAGGTAGGAAGAGCGGTTCTGGTTGTCGCGGAAATTGCGCGCCTTGACCAGCCCCAGCCGGATCAGCGCCTGCAGGCAGTAGTTGGCCTTGCCCAGGCTGACGCCGGGCCCGTGGAGCACAGGCATCAGGATGCCAAAGCCGGCCATGAAGCGACCCACCTGCTTGAAGGCTTGCATCTGGCGCGAGGCGGTGATGCCCATCTCCAGCATGAACAGGTAAGATGGCAGTCTTCCAGCACCCGACTTCCGTGAGACCGGCGCCCATGGCCAAACAAAGCATCTTCTCGATCGATGTCGAGGATTGGTTCAATCTTTCCGGGACAGGGATGGAGCCCCCACCATCGGAG
>VGIE01000549.1 GCA_016867955.1 Betaproteobacteria bacterium | reverse complement strand
CTGATGATCACTTATCCCTCCACACACGGCGTGTTCGAGTCCGGCATCCGCGACATCTGCACCATCGTGCACGCAGCGGGCGGGCAGGTCTACATGGACGGCGCCAACCTGAACGCGCAGGCCGGCCTGTCACGTCCCGGCGACATTGGCGCCGACGTCGTGCATATCAACCTGCACAAGACCTTCTGCATACCGCATGGCGGCGGCGGGCCGGGCATGGGGCCGATCGCCGTGGCCGCGCACCTGGCACCGCACCTGCCGGGGCATCCGGTGGTGGGCATCGCGGGCACCGAAGAAGCCAACGGCACGGTGAGCGCAGCGCAGGCGGGTAGCGCACTCATCGTCACCATCTCATGGATGTACCTGCGCATGTTGGGTGCCTCCGGCATCCGCCTTGCCACCGAGAACGCGATCCTGAACGCGAACTACGTGGCCCGGCGCCTTTCGCCGTACTTCCCGGTGCTGTACGCCGGCGCGTACGGCCGCGTGGCGCACGAGTGCATCTTCGACCTGCGCGGCCTGAAAGATACCTGCGGAATCGGTGCCGAGGACGTGGCCAAGCGCCTCATCGACTACAGCTTCCATGCGCCGACATTGTCCTTTCCCGTCGCCAACACGTTGATGGTCGAACCGACCGAGAGCGAGTCGAAGGAGGAACTCGACCGCTTCTGCGAGGCGATGATCGCCATCCACGGCGAGATCGAGCGGGTGAGGAATGGCGAGTGGAGTCGCGAGGACAACCCGTTGAAGAACGCTCCTCACACGGCCGAGGAACTGGCCGGCGAGTGGAGGCATGCCTACAGCCGCGCAACCGCCGCCTTCCCGTTGCCGTCGCTGCGCACCGGCAAATACTGGGCGCCGGTGAAGCGCCTCGACCAGGTGTTCGGCGACCGCAATTTCGTCTGTGCCTGCCCGCCGATCGAGGCATGGGCGGGCGAACCCACGGCTGCCCCGGAGCGGGTGAAGAAGGTCGCGCAGGCTGCCGCCGCTATATCGGAAACGATATAGGAACTGGTCGGATAGGCACGATTCACGGGCATTCGCAATTCTTATTTGAGCGCATTGGCAGCACCCGGGGACACGCCGGGACCAAAACCAGCGTCAACCCGCCTCATGTCGTTCCAGGCCTCGGGCTTGAGTTCCAGAAAGGCCGAGCGGTAGTCGAAGAAGCCGCCGGCTTTGGCCACCAGCGCATCGATGGTGTCGAGTTCGCAGTCGGTGGTCCCGAGCAGGCGCACCACGGCGGCCTTATCGCCGACATCGGCCTGCACCGCTACGGCAGTCCCGCCCGACTGGCGGATCGCGGTCGCCACCGCGCCGGCCCTGGCGCGGCTGGACTGGTAGTTCATGCAGACGCAATTGCCGCGCTGGGCGGTCAGGGGGGGCGGTGAGGGCGCCGATGCCGCGGCTGGCACCGGTGACCATGATCACCTTGCTCTCGCTAGCGCGCCTCGCCAATGAAGCCCGACTGCAATTCGGCCACGCGCGCGAGCGCCGCTCGCGACAGGGCGCCCTTTTCAGCCGCCGCCGCCGCGACCTCTAGCTGCTCGAGGCTGGACAGGCCCAGCAAGGTGCAGGCGAGCGCCGGTTTACCGGTGCAGAAGCGGATGGCGGCCTCGACCAGGCTGCCGGCATGGCCCTCGGCTACCAGCGCCTGCAGCCGCTGCGCACGCGCGACATCGGCGGCAAAGCTGCTGCCGGAACCCAGCGGCGGCACCGCGGCAAGCGCGAGAGGGTGGCGCGCCTCGCTCCCCGAGAGGGCACCGCCGGCGAGTGCGCGGATGCCCAGCGCGCCCATCCCCAGTCCCTGCATGCGCAAGAGCAGTTGCCGGTAGTTCTGCGCGGGGTAGCCGGCCGGGAGGGCGTGCACCGCGCTGTCGTTCAGCAGGTTGTACACCGCCTGCGTCGTGGCGAAGGCGCCGCTGTCGATGATCTTTTCGATGGCGGCGGTGTCGCCGAGCCCCGTGATACCGAAGGCGCCCACCTTTCCCTCGCGTTGCAGGCGCTGCAACACCGGCAGCACGTCGTTCAAGACCGTGACCGG
>VGIE01000548.1 GCA_016867955.1 Betaproteobacteria bacterium | reverse complement strand
GCTGGCCTGCATGCTCACCGGCTGCGCCACCACCGACACCGTGAAGCAGGCGCGCGGCGAGGGCACCAAGCGGCTGTTCCCGCAGGAGCAGATGGTGGTGCACGCCGCAGTGGCGGCTGCTGCGAAGGCTCGCAACTTGGACATTGTCGAGAGTGGCCCCGAAGGCCTGCTGCTCTCGTACGGCGTGAGCTGGCGCAGTTTCGGCGAGCGCGTGGCGGTGTTCCTGCGCATCGTCAGCCCGCGCCTCACCGAGGTGGAAGTGGTGAGCAGACCCGTGATGGGGCCGCTGAATTTCCCGCGGGACTGGGAAATTGCCATGCTCGATGAAATCGACAGGAACCTGCGCGGCGCTGGCGGCCGCTCGCCCTGAGCAGCCCGCAATCGATGGCGGTGGGGTTGCGTTGCCGAGTCGCCCCGGACTCCGCCGCGCCAGGGCGACTGGCGGCAATCGGGCCTCGGGTCCGGCACGGCCCTTTTTTTATCTAGGTAACGGTATAGGCATCGCCTGTAGACAAGTCATGGCTGTGCCGTCATGAAAATGATTTCGTGCAATTGCGACGCCTGCGATCGGCAGGGCTGCCGCGCGGTAGAATAATTCCGCCCCGTTCCGGTTACATCCCCGCGCGCATGAGCTCCCGACGCCGCCGCCGTTCCACCGACCGCGACACGCTCGCCGTGGGTCTTTCCGCGGTGATTGTCGCCATGAATGGCGACGAGCCCATGGTGCTGGCCATCCAATCGAACGACGGCTCGCCCGATGCGCTGCCCTCCGGCCCGCTGGAATCGCGCCACCGCACGCTCGACGCCGGCCTGCGTTCCTGGGTGGAGCAGCAGACGCGGCAGCGGCTGGGCTATGTCGAGCAGCTGTACACCTTTGGCGACAGCAACCGCGCCGGCGATGAGGTGAACCCGCAGTCGCGCGTGCTGTCGATCGGCTACCTCGCCCTCGTGCGCGAGGCGCGGCCGGAGTCCGACAGCAATGCGCTGTGGCGGGACTGGTACCGCTACTTCCCGTGGGAGGACCGTCGCGCCGGCAAGCCCGCCGTGCTGACGCGCATCGAGCGCGAGCTGCGCCACTGGATCGCCGCTGCGGGCAATCGCGAGGACCGGCGCAGCCGCGAGGAGCGCCTGCGCGCGAGCTTCGGCCTGCACGACGCGCCGCTGAGCGACGACCGCGTGCTTGAGCGCTACGAGCTGCTCTACCACGTCGGCCTGGTGCCCGAGGCGCACCGCGACGGCATGCGCATCTGGGCGTCGGCGAAGGCCGTGCTCACGGAGGGCGAGACCATGATCGCGGACCATCGCCGGGTGCTGGCCACCGCGATCGGCCGCTTGCGCGGCAAGATCAAGTACCGCCCGGTGGTGTTCGAGCTGATGCCGCCGACCTTCCGCTTCCGCCAGTTGCAGCGCGCCGTCGAGGCGCTGGCGGGCCTGCGGCTGCACACCTCCAACTTCCGCCGGCTGGTGGAAAGCCAGGGCCTGGTGGAGGAAACCGGCGAGGTGGCCGCCGGCACCGGCGGTCGCCCCGCGCGGATGCTGCGCTTCCGCCGCGACGTGCTGCTGGAGCGGCCTGCGCCCGGCGTGCGCCTGCCGATCTTCAGGCGGTCCTGAGAGCGCCTGACTGAATTGCCGTCAGTCGCGTTGAATTAGCGGAGCGCGAGGGGGTGTTTCCCCTGGCATTGTTAGGCGTCCTAGTAACTCATGTAGATGCAGCGATCGCAGGGGCCGCCGGCCGCGCGCCGCGAGATGAGGTCGCGCCGGAAGGCGAGCAGGCGCGGCTGGTTGTAGATGTCGAGCAGGTGCTGCGTGCGCACGTCGCCCTTGGGGTACTTTGCCTCGCCGTCCATGCAACACATCGCCACCACGCCGGTGGCGGTCACCGAGATGTCGAACCAGCGATGGCAGGGCGCATCGGGGACCGCGGCAACGGCTTCGGGCGACGGCCGTTCGCCGATCCAGTCGTTGCGCGGGATGATCGCCGGCTGGAAGGACGGATAGCGATCATTGACCCACTCCACGAACGCCAGATCGGCATCCCGCCCGCCG
>VGIE01000547.1 GCA_016867955.1 Betaproteobacteria bacterium | reverse complement strand
TGCAATGCGGACAAGCCGGACCACATGAACTTCCTGTTCGACGGGTCGAACTTCCGCGGCTACGGTGCGGAGAGCGAGCTGATCGCCAAGGCTTATGCGAACGACTGGGCCGCGGCGATCACGTCCGAGGTGTGGGCGGGAGAGAACGAGTCGCACCTGCTGAGCAAAGCCGATCTGATCAAGACCGAGAGCTACGAGACCAACCTCAAGCTCTACGTCGAGGAGGGCCGGCGCTGGATGCTCAACAAGTACGGCTTCAACAGCCGCTGGTCGATGCAGCAGTACGTGAAGTGTTTCTACGACGCGTTTTTCGAGTTTCATCCCGAGTTCAGGCCGTACAAGATCTAGAAGGGACTGCCATGCAAGTGATCGAGAAGCCCTGGGGCAGGGAGGAAGTCATCGAAGTCAACGAGCGCTACATGATGAAGAAGCTCACCATGTGGGCGGGTCACCGGTGCAGCCTTCAGTACCACAATGTCAAGCGCGAAACGATCTACGTGCTGAGCGGCCGGCTACGCATCTATTCAGGACCCGCGCAGGACAAGCTCGGCTCCCGTGTCTTCGGACCGGGCGAGACGATCACGCTGCCGCCGGGGATGGTGCACCGCATGGAGGCGGTGGAGGACAGTACGTATCTGGAAGCGAGCACTCCGGAGATGGACGACGTCGTGAGGCTGGCTGATGACTACAAGCGTGCTGCGCCGTGAGTTATCGCGTCTGCATTCCGACCGCGGGCACCGGTTCGCGGCTTGGCGGCCTGACGAAGTTCGTCAACAAGTCTCTGGTCAGCATTGCGAACCGTCCGACGCTGTCGCACCTGATCGAGCAGTTTCCGGATGATTGCGAGTTCGTTGTCGCGCTCGGCCACAAGGGCCATCTCGTGCGTCAGTTTCTGGAGCTGGCGTATCCGACGCGCCGCTTCTACTTTGCAGAAGTGAGCCCGTTCGAGGGTCCGGGCTCGGGTCTGGGTCTTAGCTTGCTCGCGTGCAGAGAGCATTTGCAGCAGTCGTTCGTTTTCATCTCCTGCGACACCTTGGTGAAGGAGCCCATACCGCGGCCGGACCGGAACTGGATGGCCTACGCGGAGTTGTCCGACATAGCGCCCTACCGCACCGTGGAGGTGAAGGACGGGGTCGTGACCGGCGTGTGCGAAAAAGGCGAGGGCAGGGCCGGCTCGCACCACGCCTACATCGGGCTCGCGGGCATACACGACTACCAGGCGTTCTGGGAGAGCATGGCGGCGGGCGGGAACAGAGCCATAGAGACCGGCGAAGCGCACGGCTTGCGCCACCTGCTGGGTCGCGGAATCAGTGCTTGCCGCATGGCCTGGCACGACACCGGCAATCCCGAGGCGCTCGCCCGCACGCGGCAGATCTACGAGGAGCCGGATGCGCCGACCATACTGGAGAAGGCAAACGAGGCGATCTGGTTCGTCGATGACCAGGTCATCAAGTTCTCGGATGATCCGAAATTCATCGCCAACCGCGTTCAACGGGTCGAGCAGATGCGCGGCTTCGTGCCGGACATCACGGGCTCGCGCTCGCACATGTACCGTTATGCGAAGGCGGAAGGGAGGATACTCTCCGACGCCGTTACCCTGCCGCTGTTCGGGCAGTTGCTCGAATACTCGGAGCGCTTCTGGGCGCGCACGCCGCTCGACGCGTCGGGCCGCAAGGCGTTCCAGTCGCGCTGCCTCAAGTTCTACCGGGACAAGACGTTCGAACGCGTCGCGCAGTTCTTCGAGAATTTCTCCAAGCAGGATGGCACGGAGTCGATCAACGGCGTCGCGATGCCGACGCTCGATCGGCTACTCAATGAAGTGGACTGGAACTGGCTGGCGGACGGGCTGGCGGGACGGTTTCACGGCGACTTTCACTTCGAGAATATTCTCTGGAGCCCCGCCGCGGAGCGGTTCGTCTTCCTTGACTGGCGTCAGGACTTCGGCGGGGATCTTGCGGTCGGCGATATCTACTACGACCTCGCCAAGCTGATGCACGGGCTGATCGTGAGCCATCAGCTCATTGCCGCGGATCTCTATTCGGTGGACT
>VGIE01000546.1 GCA_016867955.1 Betaproteobacteria bacterium | reverse complement strand
GCGCCTGAACGAGATCTACTCGCATCATACGGGCCAGCCGGTGGAAACCATCCAGGACGCGCTGGAGCGCGACCGGTTCTACATGCCCGAGGATGCACGCGATTTCGGCCTGATCGACGAGGTCGTCGCGCAAAGGGCCGTGCCGCAGGCATAGGCACGCGTGGCCATTGGGTCAGGCATGTTAACCCTGCGTTGATGGCCACTTGATAGGTTCGGTGCAAGTGTGCTCGGCTATCTGGCACGTCATTTGCGCTTGGCCTTGTACGATGGGAAACACGGGGCTGGCGCCGGTCGGGCGCCGGCCGAGCAACCCAAGCCGTCCACGGTGTGTCGATGAGCAGCAAGACCAGCGGCAGCGACAGCAAGAACACCCTCTACTGTAGCTTCTGCGGGAAGAGCCAGCATGAGGTCCGCAAGCTCATTGCCGGGCCGACGGTGTTCATTTGCGACGAGTGCGTCGAACTGTGCATGGACATCATCCGCGAGGAGCACAAGTCGACGCTGGTCAAGTCGCGCGACGGCGTGCCGACCCCGCGCGAAATCTGCCAGGTGCTCGACGACTACGTCATCGGCCAGGACTACGCCAAGCGTGTCCTCGCGGTCGCCGTGCACAACCACTACAAGCGGCTGAACAACGGCGGCAAGGGCGGCGACGTCGAGATCTCGAAGTCGAACATCCTGCTGCTCGGGCCGACCGGTTGCGGCAAGACGCTGCTGGCGCAGACGCTGGCGCGCATCCTCGACGTGCCGTTCACCATGGCCGACGCGACGACGCTGACAGAGGCCGGCTATGTCGGCGAGGACGTCGAGAACATCATCCTCAAGCTGCTGCAGAACGCCGACTACAACGTCGAGCGGGCACAGCGCGGCATCGTCTACATCGACGAGGTCGACAAGATCAGCCGCAAGTCCGACAACCCGTCGATCACACGCGACGTGTCGGGCGAGGGCGTTCAGCAGGCCCTGCTGAAGATCATGGAGGGCACCGTCGCCTCGGTGCCGCCGCAGGGTGGCCGCAAGCATCCGCAGCAGGAATTCCTGCAGGTCGACACGACCAACATCCTGTTCATCTGCGGCGGTGCCTTTTCCGGCCTGGAACGCATCATCTCCTCGCGCGGCAAGGAGACCTCGATCGGCTTCGGCGCCGATGTGCGCAGTTCCGACGACCGGCGCACCGGCGAAATCCTGCGCAGCCTGGAGCCGGAGGATCTGCTCAAATTCGGTCTCATCCCCGAGTTCGTCGGCCGTCTTCCAGTGCTGGCGACGCTGACCGATCTCGACGAGCCGGCGCTGGTCGACATCCTTACCAAGCCGAAGAACGCCCTGGTCAAGCAGTACCAGCGGCTGTTCGAGATGGAGGGCGTCGACCTGTCGTTCCAGGACGACGCGCTGGCCGCCGTCGCCCGCAAGGCGATCGCCCGCAAGACGGGCGCGCGCGGCCTGCGCTCCATCCTCGAGGCGATCCTGCTCGACACCATGTTCGAACTGCCGGGGCTGGACGGCGTGGACGAGGTGGTGGTCAATCGCGAGGTGGTCGAAGGTAATGGTTCGCCCCTCTACATCTATTCCGATCGACGCGGAGATGTTGGGAGCACGGCCTAGCCGGGCCACCATAGCTTGGGCCCGGGGATGCCCTGCCGCTTGATCCGGCGCCCCCGGAGAACCACATTGCGTTGTGTTGCGGCCGGCTTGGCCGCGCCGGCGGCCTCCAAGAGGGGCCGGTGAACCTCAACGGGTGAAGGTCCATATGCCCGAAACGCCCCGTGGCGCGCTGTATCCGGTCCTGCCCCTGCGCGACATCGTCGTCTTCCCGCACATGATCGTGCCGCTGTTCGTCGGCCGCGAGAAATCCGTGCGGGCACTTGAGGACGTGATGCAGGACGACAAGCAGATCCTGCTCGTCACGCAGAAGGATGCGGCCCAGGACGACCCGCAGGCCGATGACATCTACCGTGTCGGCACGGTCGGTACGATCCTGCAATTGCTGAAGCTGCCGGACGGCACGGTGAAGGTGCTGGTCGAGGGCAATCACCGCGCCCGCATCACCGGGTTCAGCGA
>VGIE01000545.1 GCA_016867955.1 Betaproteobacteria bacterium | reverse complement strand
CAAAATTCAAGGTCTGCCTCCGGGTCAAAGCTTGTCGGTTGCCTGGGCGTCGTCGAACACCGTCCGGCTGGATTCGAGGCGGCGGATGTCGTCCGCCGCATGGCCGAGCTCCCGCAGGATCTCGCGGGTGTGCTCGCCGTGCAGCGGCGACGGCCGCTGCGGGCGGAGACGCTGGCCCCCGAAACTGACGGGCTGGCACATCGCTTTCAACGTGCCGTGATGGGCGTGCTGCATTTTGGCGATCATCGCCGAGGCGGCAGTGTGCGCGTGCGCCATCACGTCGTCGAAGGAATTGATCGGCGCGCCGGGGATGCCGTTGTCGCGCAGGAACTGCAGCCATTCGTCGCGTGTCTTCGTGCTGTGCTCGCCCTTGATGACCTCGGCACCAGGGTCGCCGAGGTACTGCGCGCACGGCGGTCCTGCCAGCACCTTGGGCAAGTCGAGGACGCGGCAGTCGGAGAGGGGTTTCATGGGCTTGTTGTCAGGGCGGTCAGGGCTGCCGGGCGCGGCGGCGATGGAGCAGCGGCAGTGGCGTCAACGTAGTCAAGCGGCATTCGGTTCGTGTCATCGGCAGGACGCCAGGTGGACGCAGGCCCGGGTGACCCTGGATTCACGCACTGGAAGGACGACCCGGCAATCTCCCACGCCGAGGCGCGAAGCCGCCTTCTTTCGGCCCGGCCTCCGGTTACTTCTTGATCAGCCCTTCCCAGCGCGCGCGGTAGGCCTTGATCACCTCAGGCGTGTACCTGGCCGGGTCGTACGGCACGATGCCGCGCACGTCGCCGCTGCCGGGGATGTTGGGCAGCGGGCTGGCTGCCTCGCCCAGGCCGTTCCACGCGGTCTGCCCGGCGCGCGACATGACATAGTCCAGGTAGACCTGTGCGGCATTGGGGCGCCTGGACCAGGCCACGATTCCGCCGGCATACTGGATGCCGAAGGCCGAGTCGGGATAGACCAGCTTCACCGGCGCACCCTTGGTCACCAGCGGCAGCACCATGGTGGCGCTCATGAAGCTCACCGCCGGCAATTCGCCCGAGGCCACCATCTGTGCCCCGATGGGATTGCTGCCGTAGATCTTCGGCTTTTGCGCCGCAAGCTTCGCCAGGAAGTCGGGACCTTCCTTCTTCTCCAGCCAGTCGTAGAAGGCGATCAGGCTGGTGGCCACCAGGTCGATCATGCCGACCTTGCCGCTGAACTCGGGCCTGAGCAGGTCGCGATAGCCGGTGATCGGGGTCTTCACGAGGTTGGTGTTGTAGGCAATGCCGAACGGCTCGAGCGCCAGGATGGGATATGCGCCCTTCACCATGAACGCGGCGGGCCATGCTGCGCCGCTGGGGCCGGCCGGAGCCTTCAACGCGCCTTCCTTCAGGCGGTCTTCCAGCCACCCCATTTCGGTGGTGATGGTGACGTCGCCGCCGTCGGCGGCGCTGGCACGCTCCTGGTCGAGCTTGCTCATCATGGGGCCGCTCGACATGCGCGTCTGCTCGAGCCGGATGCCGGGGTAGGTTTTCTCGAAGTCGGCCTTGATGCGCTCCATCACGCTCGGGCCCTGCGCCGAGAACACCGCTACGCGGCCCTCCTTCTGCGCGGCGACCACGACATCCTTCCACGCGGCTGGCTGCGCCTGCGCGAGCGCGGCGGCGACGGCGAGGAACGAAGCGACGGTCATCGTGACAAGCCGGGTCAAGTGGGTTGCGTTGCGGTGAATCATCATGGCGGTCTCCTCAAGATCCACATGTCGGCGTTGCGCGACGGACGGCGCACTATGCTGCCATATTACATCTGCCGTGGATCTTCCTGTCGCCAAGGCATGTCCGGCGATGCGGCTGGGGCGGGCGGGTGGCGATGGCTCTGCTAACATCGTCGGCATGCCGCGTGATCATCTGATGGCGCGTGCTTCCGGATCGGGGTATCGGCATGGTCGGTTCAGCAGCACCTCTGCGCGGTTCGGCAGCCATTGCCGGCGTGGGCGAGAGCGCAGTCGGGCGAGTGGAGGGCAAGAGCGGCGTGCGGCTAGCCATCGATGCGGCGCGGGCAGCCATGGCGGACGCGGGTCTC
>VGIE01000544.1 GCA_016867955.1 Betaproteobacteria bacterium | reverse complement strand
TCGCCTGATCTCATCGCGCAATTGCACAAGAAGGTGATTGCAGCCCTGGCGCCGCCGGCCGCACAGGCGGCGATCAAGAAGGTCGGATTCGACCCTGCGCCCGGCACGCCGGAGCAGTTGGCGGCCATGCTGGCTGCGGAAGTGAAGGAACTGACCGAGGCCGCCGCGCTGGCCAAGGTCCAGCCGCAGTAACCGCATTGCCTGCACAACCCCTGGCGCTGGTTGCGTCAGGGGTTGTGCAGGGGTTGATCAGGCGACCGCGCCCAGCGCGCGCAATTGCGCGATGCGCTCCGCATCCATTCCCAGCGAATCACGCAGGATTTCGTCGGTATGCTGCCCGAGGGTCGGCGGCGCCATCGGCGCCACCACGGGCGTGCCACGCAGCTTGAGCGGTGAGCCGATCAGCTTCACCGATCCGGCCGTCGGATGGGGAACTTCGACGACCATGTCCCGCCCGCCGTCCGCGGCGACGGCAATGGCCTCGCTGACATTGCGGACCGATCCTGCAGCCACCTCGACGTCGCGCAATGCCTCGTACCATTCCTGCCGGGTTCGCGTGGCGAGGCAGGAATTGAGCAGTTCCCTCAGAGCCGCCTTGTGCTTCAGCCTGCCGTCATTCTTCTGGAAGCGCGGATCGGCGGCGATGTCCGGCCGCCCCATGGCATGGCACATGCGCTGGAACTGCGCGTCGTTGGCCACCGTGATGATGATGTCGCCATCGCTGCAGCGGAACGTCTCGTACGGCGAGATGTCCACGTGGGTGTTGCCGAAGCGCTTTGGCACGGTTCCCAGCAGCAGGGCGTTGGAAGCGATGATGGACAGGTTTGCGAGGGCGCAGTCGAACAGCGCGATGTCGATCAACTGCCCTTCGCCGGTCCGTTCGCGCGCGAGCAGCGCGGCCAGCACCGCCTGCGACGCGTAGGTGCCAGTGGTGATGTCCACGAAGGGAGCGCCGACCTTCATCGGCGGCCCGTCCGGCTCGCCGGTCACCGACATCAGCCCGCTCTCGCCCTGCAGGATGAAGTCATAGCCGAGCCGTGCCGCATGCGGGCCTTCGCGCCCGTATCCGGAAATCGACAGATAGATCAGCCGTGGATTGAGCGCGCGCAGGCTTTCGTAGTCCAGGCCGTATCGCTCGAGGTCCCCTAGCTTGTAGTTCTCGATGAAGACATCGCTCTGGCTGGCGAGCTGGCGGATGATGGCCTGACCTTCGGCGGTGCGGAAGTCGATGGCGATGCTGCGCTTGTTGCGGTTGACGCAGAGGTAATAGGTGCGTTCCCCGCCTGTGATCGCCGTCCCGAGATGCCGCGTGTCGTCCCCGCCGTCGGGGTTCTCGACCTTGATCACGTCGGCGCCAAGATCGCCGAGCATCATGGCGCACCACGGGCCGGCCAGGATGCGCGACATGTCGAGTACCTTGATTCCGGCCAGGACGGCGGCTTTGGAGGGCGTCATTCAATTGCTTTCCGGGAACGCCGCTTCGGTCCGGGCCAGACCTTGGGCGCAGTTGTCTCTGAGTGGCGGTATCGCAGATTTCAGCGCAGGTGATTGCCGGTAGGGCGGCGGGGAGCTCCGCACGGGACGTGGGAACATGTTCGCTCGCACATCATTGCAGCAGGGTGGCCTGACGAAAATTCTGTCCGGCGCCTAAGAGCGCCCAACAATGCGCGGGGATACTCCCCCTCGCGCTCCCCAACATCAGTTGCCCCTCACGGTAATTCTGCTAGGGGCTCTAAGTTACCATACGTCGGATTCGCCCACGGGCATGGAACTCAGGCAGAGCAATGTCGCTGGACCCCGACCGAATACTGAATTGGCCCTTCGAGGAGCGCGAGCAGGCCTATAACGAGCGGGACACGATGCTCTATGCATTGAGCGTGGGGCTGGGCAGCGATCCTGCATCTCCGGCGCAGCTGCGATTCGTCACCGAGCGCAATCTCGCCGCGCTGCCGACGATGGCCATGATCCTCGGCTGGCCGGGGCTCTGGTTCGCCGACCCGGCCACCGGCATCGATGCGACGGCGGTGGTCAACGGCGGGCAGGGCCTGGTGCTGCACGAC
>VGIE01000543.1 GCA_016867955.1 Betaproteobacteria bacterium | reverse complement strand
CCGAGTTCGCCGCACGCATGGCGCACCTGATGTCATTCACCCGCTTCGAGACGCAGGATCCGCCCTTTCCGGCCGATATGAAGGAACTGGCCATCATCACGGTGGCGCGCGAGCTGGATTGCGTTTTCGAATGGGCGGACCACGAGTTGCGCGCCATAGACGCCGGCGTGCGGCTGGAGGCCGTCGATGCCATCAAGCACCGCCAGGCGCCCGAGGGGCTGACGACCGAAGAAGCCGTGGTGGTCACCTATCTGCAGCACCTGCTGCGCCCGCCGCACCGCATCAGCGATCCGGCATTCAGGGCCATGCGCGACCGGCTGGGCGATGCGCGGCTGGTGGAACTGACGGGCATCGTCGGCGGCTACTGCGCGCTGGCCTGCACCTTCAACGCCTTCAACGTGCCGCCCAATCCGGGGCTGCCTTTGTTACCGGAGTGACGGGCCTCGCGGCAGAAACGCTTGCCGGACCGCGGGCCAGCGCATAAAGTCGCACCAGCGAGGGGAGGGCTGCAATGCTCGATTGCATCATTCGCGGGGGCACCGTTGTCGACGGCACCGGCGCACCGAGCGAGCGCGCCGATGTCGGCATCACCGGCAGCCGCATCGCCGCCATCGACCGGCCCGGCACGCTGGGCAGCGCGAGGCGGGTCATCGACGCCGGCGGGCGTGTCGTCGCGCCGGGCTTCATCGACGTGCACACGCATTACGACGCCCAGGTCATGTGGGACCCCGGGCTCACGCCCTCCTCCTTCCACGGCGTCACCACCGTACTCGGCGGCAACTGCGGCTTTACCATCGCGCCGGTCAATGCCACCAGCGCCGATTACGTGATGCGCATGCTGGCCTGCGTCGAGGCCATGCCGGTGCCGGCGCTCGAGACCGCCCTCAAGTTCCGCTGGAACAGTTTCGGTGAGTGGCTGGACAGCATCGAGGGCCGGGTTGCGCTCAACGTCGGCTTCTCGGTGGGGCACTCGACGATCCGCCGCCTGGTCATGGGCGACGACTGGCGGCGCGCCGCGAACGAGGCGGAGGTCGCCGCCATGGCAGCGGAAGTGGATGCCGCAGTGCGAGACGGCGCGCTGGGTTTCTCGTCGTCCTGGGGCGACGTGCACTGCGACCATGAGGGCAATCCGGTGCCCTCGCGCTTCGCCACGCGCGAGGAACTGCTCGCCCTGGCAGCGGTGCTGCGCGGCCATCCGGGCACCATGCTCGAGTTCATTCCCGGCAACAACGCGGTGTTCCGCGACAACGCGGTCGAACTGATGGCCGACATGTCGGCGGTGTCCGGTCGCCGCCTGAACTGGAATGCCATCGCCGTGGGCACCGGCGTCGTTTGGGAGGAAAACCTGGCGCGCATGGCCATTGCCGACCGTGCCGCCGCGCGCGGCGGCCGCGTCACCGGGCTCACGCTGCCCCTCCCGCAGCTGATCTGGCTGGATATCAACGCCCCCGCCTTCAACGGCCTGGCCGGCTGGCCTGAAGTGCTGTGCCTGCCGCCAGAAGAACGCCTGCGCGCCCTCGCCGACCCGAAGGTCCGCAAGAAGCTCGCCCGGGGCATCGTCGGGCGCGAGAGCCGCACCTTCTACAACTTCGCCGCCATGAAAGTGGACAGCGTGCAGAACGCGGATCTCAAGGCCCTCGAAGGGCAAACGCTCGGCGACATCGCTGCCGAGCGCGGCTGCAGCGCGCTCGAGGTATTCCTCGACACTGTAATTGCAGACCGGGGCCGTGCGCGCTTTGTCACCGGCAGCTGCGGCGACGACGAGGCGTCCTGGGGCGAGCGCGCAAGGATCTGGAACGATCCGCGCGTGCTGGTCGGCGGCTCGGACGCCGGCGCGCATGTCGATGTTTTCGCGAGTTACGGCTTCTTCACCGATTTCATTGGGCCGAACGTACGCGAGCGCAAGCTGATCGCGCTGGAGGACGCCGTGCACAAGCTCACCGACGTGCCGGCACGCTTTTTCGGCCTCAAGGGGCGCGGCCGTCTCGCCCCAGGCTGGCTCGCAGACATCGTCGTGTTCGACCCGGCCACGGTGGCCACCGACAAGGTCGCTCTGCGCCCCGAC
>VGIE01000542.1 GCA_016867955.1 Betaproteobacteria bacterium | reverse complement strand
ACCGCCGACGACGTGCTTATCCACGCCCTTCCGCTGTTCCATGTGCACGGCCTGTTCGTGGCACTGCACCCGCTGCTGCTGGCCAGCGCCACTATCCGCATGCACCGGAAGTTCGATCCCGCGGCGGTGCTGGCGGAGTTCCCGCGCAGCAGCATGCTGATGGGGGTGCCGACCTTCTATGTGCGCCTGCTCGCCGAGACCGGGCTCACGCGCGAGGCCTGCAGCCGCATGCGCCTGTTCATCTCCGGATCGGCGCCGCTGCTGCCAGACACCTTCGACGATTTCCGCACGCGCGCGGGGCACACCATTCTCGAGCGCTATGGCATGTCGGAGGCCGGCATGATCACCTCCAACCCGTACGAGGGCGAGCGCCGCCGCGGCACCGTCGGGCTGCCGCTGCCCGGCAACTCGGTTCGCGTGGTGGGGCCCGACGGTAAGACCCTGCCGCCCCTCGAACCCGGCGACGTGCAGATCATGGGGCCCAATGTCTTCAAGGGCTACTGGCGCATGCCGGAGAAGACGAAGGAGGAATTCACCGCCGACGGCTGGTTCCGCACCGGCGACATCGGCCAGTGGGACGAGAAGGGTTACCTCGCCATCGTCGGCCGCGCCAAGGACCTGATCATATCCGGCGGATACAACGTCTATCCAAAGGAGATCGAGTTCATTCTTGATCAGGTTCCCGGTGTCAAGGAATCGGCAGTGGTCGGCGTGCCGCACGTGGACTTCGGCGAGGCGGTGACGGCAGTGCTGGTGGTCGGGCCGGGCTTTGCGCTGACCGAGGCCGATGTCATCGCCAAAGTAAAGGCGGAGCTCGCCGGCTACAAGGTGCCGAAGCGCGTCCTCTTCGTGGAGGACCTGCCGAGGAATGCCATGGGCAAGGTGCAGAAAGCGGAGTTGCGCAAACGCTACGCTTGAGACCCCAGGGGCCGGTTCATCGCCTGGCGGTCAGCGGCGCGAATGGCCCGGCGCCTCTTCGGCGCTGGCCATGCGGCACCATGGCCTCGACCAGCTACCAGACCTTGATCAGCATCCTTATCGCCAGCACGTAGAGCAGGATGGCATAGATGCGCATCAGCCATTTCGTCGGCAGGCTGTGTGCGGCGGTGGCGCCGAGCGGCGCGACCAACATGCTGGTCACCACGATGCCGGCCATGGCGGGCAGATAGATGTACCCCAGCGTCAGCGCAGGCAGGCCGTGGTCCTGCAGGCCATTGTAGACATACCCGAAGGTGCCGGCCACCGCGATCGGGAAGCCGAGCGAGGCCGCCGTGCCCACCGCCTGCAGCATAGCGACATTGCACCAGAGCATGTAGGGCACCGAGATGAAGGCGCCGCCCATGGCAGCCACCGCCGACACGGCGCTGATGCCGGCGCCCACCCCGAACAGCCCTATCGGCCCGGGCAGGCCGCGCGCAGGGTGCGGCTTGCGGTCGAGCAGGATGTTGGTCGCGGCGAAGAAAATTACCAGCGCGAAGGCGACGGCCAGCGCGCTCACGGGCACCAGCGTCGCCACCACCGACCCCGCCAGCCCGCCGGCAATGATGCCCGGCGTCATGCCGCGGAAGATGTCCCAACGGACGGAACCACGGTGGTGATGCGAGCGGATGCTCGACAGCGAGGTGAACAGGATGGTGGACATCGACGTGCCCACTGCCAGGTGCAGCACCTGCTCGCGCGGCAGGCCCTGCGCGTCGAGCATCAGCACGAGGATGGGAACCATGATGGCGCCGCCGCCGATGCCCAGCACGCCGGCGAAGAAGCCGACCAACGCACCCAGCGCGAGGTAGCCGAGGAACCACTCGAGCATCATTCGTAGCCCAGCCGGCCAAGCAGGGCGTTCAGGGTCTCGCCGATGGGCCGGCGAATCACGGCGTCGGCAAGCTCGTCGAGCGGCGTCGGTTCGCGGTTGATGATGACGAGGCTGGCGCCGTTGCTCTTGGCGATGCGCGGGAAGGACGCCGCCGGCTCGACCACCAGCGAGGAGCCGATCGCGATGAACAGTTCCGCGCGCAGCGTGACTTCACCGGCGCGACGCATTTCCTCCTCCGGCATGGACTGGCCAAAG
>VGIE01000541.1 GCA_016867955.1 Betaproteobacteria bacterium | reverse complement strand
CCATGTTCACGACGGCGACACATTTACTGGCGACATCCTCTTGCCGTTCGGCGGGGCGATGCGCGACGAGTCGATGCGAATCCGTGACTTCGACGCCTGGGAAAGTGGTGAGCATCGCCGGACGGTCAACGTCACCGCTCTGGAGAAGGTCAAGGGCGAGTCGGCCACCCGCGCCTTGCGCTCCATGCTCTCGGACTGTGACGCGATCTATGTCACAGGGGACCAGAAGCGGAAGAACTCTTTCAACCGCATCGAGGTGGAAGTCTGGATTGACCCGCGCGGGACGAACAACCGCTTGCAGAACGTGGGCGAGCGCATGACGGAACTCGGACACGCTAGGAAGTAACTCCAATCGAGGGGGGCTAGACGAATGGGAAACGGAACGGACGAGGCGAAGATGTTCAACGCGCAGTATCTGATCGATCTCGCGTTGAAGAATGGCCTAGCCACCGTGCTCGTCACATGGGCGGCGTGGAGACTGATCCCCGCCCATGCCGATTTTCTGAAAAGTCAAACCGAGCAGATGAGGGCTCAAACCGAACAGATGAAAGCGCAGACCGCCATGATTAGTGAGATGCGCGATACGGCAAACAAGGCGTTCAATGCCCAGGCTGATAGCGACATGGCCATCAAGGAACTCGTCGGGTTTGTAAGTTCAGGGCTTGACCTAAACGGCTCAAAGCTGGATCAGATCCACAACAAGGTAGACGGCATCAAAGCGGCGGTTGAGAAGAAGCCATGAGCGATAGAAGATGAGTCGACCACGAATCTACATCTCCGGCGCCCTGACGACCGCAGGCGACATCGAGCACAACGTCGCGGTGGCATCCAATGCCTTCCGAGCGCTTGTGGAATCGGGCTATTCCCCGCTGTGCCCGCATCTCTCGTACTACGCGGAAAAGCACCATCATTGCAAGTGGCCCCATCAGACGTGGATCGACATTGACCTGGAATGGGTGGCAATGTCGGAAGCTGTGTATCGCATTCTCGGCCCCTCTGTCGGTGCGGACCTGGAATGTGAACACGCCCGCCGATTAGGTATTCCGGTGTTCAGCTCACTCCAGGATCTTGAGTCGTGGCGTGATGACGAATGGAGGCGAGACGATAACAAGCCAGCGCTGAATGCCCCATCGGGCGACCAGCGATTTCATGCCAAGCTGCGGTCGATTGCCACGCTGCACGACCGCAAGCAGGCGGACTACGGGAAGGCTGGCGATGCCTTCGCCAACGTGCGGGCTTCGCAGGAGTTTGGGATTGCGCCCTGGCTTGGGGCGGTTGTAAGGCTCAACGACAAGGTGTCGCGACTCAAGAGCTTTGCCCTCAAGGGGGAACTCAAGAACGAATCAATTCTCGACTCGTTTCGAGACATCGCGGTGTATGCCTTGATTGCCGAGATTCTGTACGAAGAGGAGTGCGGTCGATCGACCTGAGCGCGGATAAAGTATGGGGAAGTCGGTTAATGAAACGATGCACGTTGTGCTATCCGACCAGCATATTCCTTACCAGGATAAGCGGGTCGAGAAGCTTACGTTCCAGTTCCTGCGAGATCACCAACCGGGCACGATCCACCTCCTCGGCGACTTGCACGACTTCTACCAACTCTCGCGGTTCGACAAAGACCCAGAACGCGCAACGCACCTGCAAAGCGATCTCGACGACGGTCACCGCTACCTTGCCAGGCTCCGAGACGCGCACCCCGACGCCAAGATCATCTACAGCGAAGGGAATCACGAATATCGCCTGCAACGCTATCTATGGGGGAATGCCAAGGAACTGGCGGGGCTGCGGAACATGCGGCTGTCGCAACTGCTGCACTTGAAGGAGCTCGACATCGAATGGGTCGACAGCCTGCACCCTTACAAGATCGGGCACCTGCTGTATGTGCACGGGATATTTGCGAACAAGCACAGCGGATATTCGGCCAAGTCGCACCATGAGCGTTTCGGCTGCTGTGTCATTCACGGGCACACGCACCGGCTCGGCTCGTACTACCGAACCACTTGGGATGACACATTCGCGGCTTTTGAGAACGGTTGCCTGTGCGAGCGTGACCCCACGTACATGCTCAAGCCGAATTGGCAGC
>VGIE01000540.1 GCA_016867955.1 Betaproteobacteria bacterium | reverse complement strand
AGAGACGGGTCGGCCCGTGGAGGGCCCGCGCCACGGTCGGGACTCGCCCGTGGCCCCCCGCATCCGGCCACTGCCTGGCCGGGGCGGCGTTACCGGGGGGCGCGCAGCGCGCGGTTGATCGCCTCGCGCGTCTCGCGCGCCACGCGCCGCGCCGCCCCGGCAAAGTCGTCCCGGTCCGAAGCGTAAAGGATGGCCCGCGAGGAATTGAGCACCATCCCGGTGCCGTCGCGCGTGCGCCCGGCACGGACGCTGGCCTCGATGCCGCCGCCCTGCGCGCCGATGCCGGGCACCAGGATCGGCATCTCATCGCCGACGATGCGGCGCACCTCGGCCAGTTCCTGCGGAAAGGTCGCCCCCACCACCAGCGCGCACTGGCCCGAAGTGTTCCAGGGTCCCGCCACCAGCCGCGCCACGCGCTGGTAGAGGCGCTCGCCGCCCTCCACCACGAGGGATTGCAGGTCGGAGCCACCGGCATTCGAGGTCCGGCAGAGTACGATCACGCCCCGGTCATGCCAGGCGAGATAGGGCGTGATCGAATCCAAGCCCATGTAGGGATTCACCGTCACCGCGTCTGCGCGGTAGCGCTCGAAGGCCTCGCGCGCGTACTGCTCGGCGGTGGCGCCGATGTCGCCGCGCTTGGCATCCAGGATGACCGGCAGCGCCGGATGGCGTGCGCGGATGTGCGCGATCAGCGATTCGAGCTGGTCCTCGGCGCGCCGCGCGGCGAAATAGGCGATCTGCGGCTTGAACGCGCAGGCCTCGGCTGCGGTGGCGTCGACGATGTCGCGGCAGAAGTCGAAGATGCGGTCAGCGCGGTCGCGCCAGGCACCGGGAAAGCGCGCCGGGTCCGGATCGAGCCCGACGCAGAGCAGCGAGTCGTTCTGCGCCCAGGCCGCGGCGAGGCGGGTGCGGAAGGTGGCGATGGTTGTCCGGGAAGTGGCCACGGGGGCGTCCTATGGTGGGTTGCGCGCCGGTTGTAAGGGAGCCTGGAGCAGGCTGCGAGGAGCCGAGGGTACCAATAATTGCCCCTGCTGGCGCCCCATATCCGCGCCCGACCGGGACGCGCATCACCCCTTGCGCTTCACCATGCGCAGCGGCGTGTACTCCAGCACCTTGGTGCCGGCCTGGGTGAACACCGAATTGCGCGTGCGCACCAGCCCGCGATCCGGCTTGCTGGTCGCGCGCGACTCGATCACCTCGACCTCGACGTGGATGGTGTCCCCGGCGAAGGTCGGCCCGTGCACCTTCATCTCCATGTCGAGGAAGGCAAGGCCGGTCTTCTGCAGCACGGTCTGCATGAGCTGGCCCTCGGCAAAGCCCAGCACCAGGATGGCGGGCACCAGCCGGCCCTTGATTACCGATTCGTGCTTCAGGTACTCGGTGTTGGTGAACAGCACTTCCAGCATGCCCGTGGCATTGATGACGTTGATGATGTCGGATTCGGTGACGGTGCGGCCGATGGTGCGGAACTTCAGCCCCAGCGGCAGGTCCTCGAAATACTTGCCGATGCCCACGGTTTCCATTGCGCTTCCCCCTTGTCGATTGCATCGTCGATGGTGCGGATGCGGACAATTCTACCGTACGCCGAGTGGCGCACCCTGCGTGCTATCCTGCCCGCGCCTGAATCTGAGAGCGCCTGACGGAATGACTGTCAGACGCCCCGATGTAGCGGAGCACGAGGGGATGTTTCTCCTCGCATCATCAAGCACTCTGCGGAGCCGATTCCCGATGAAAGCCATGCGCTGCACGCGGCACGGCCTGCCGGACACACTTGTCCTCGAAGACATTGCGCCGCCCGTGGCCGGCCCGGGCCAGGTCGTGGTCGCGGTGAAGGCCGCAGGGGTCAATTTCCCCGACGTGCTGATCATCCAGAACAAGTACCAGATCAAGCCCGCACTGCCCTTCACGCCCGGCTACGAAGTCGCGGGCATCGTCAGCGCCGTGGGAGCGGGCGTCAGCGGCATTGCCGTCGGCGACCATGCCGTGGCGCAGACCGAAACCGGCGGCTTCGCTGAAGCGGTGGCAGTGCCGGCAAGACTGTGCGCCGTGATGCCGAAGTCGGTGGATTTCGTTGCCGCCGCCGCGATGCCCATCGCCTATGGCACGAGCTAC
>VGIE01000539.1 GCA_016867955.1 Betaproteobacteria bacterium | reverse complement strand
TGGGTGGCCAGCGCGGCGCGGCTCCAGTCGCCGGCATCCTTGTCTTCACCCTTTCCTGATTCGTCGGCGCGCCCAAGCCACAGGTCGCGCCGCTGGGTGTCGCGCACGCGCTGCGCGGCGCGCGCGGCAACCAGGCTGACCGCCTGCGGCGAGGCGCCGAGGTCCCAAGCCTTGGTGGCGAGCTTCTCGGCGCGCGAGAAGCGCCCCTCGAAGAGGGCCTGCAGCGAGCCGAGCAGCGCGCCCATCGCGTTCTGCTCGCGCTGGCGCTCGCGGAAGGCGCGCACGCGGGCCGGCATGCCGGTGACGCCGGCCACGGCGCGCACGATGCCATAGACGACGATGAAACCGGCCACCAGCAACACGGCCAGCAGGGCAAGCGAGATCTCGACGCGATAGGGCGGCAGCACCAAGAGCGCGTAGCCGTCGTTGGCGCGCAGGCCGATGGAGACGGCCACGGCCAGCGCAAAGGCGCCGATGGCCCAGAACAGGCCCTTCATGCTCGGCCCCCTGTCCGGGCGGGGATGGGGTCAGAGTCACATTTTCCAGACCGCGGCGCGTGGATCACGGACCCGGAAAAATGTGACTCTGACCCCATCCTTTTGCGGGCAGCAGCGGCCATGGCAGCTGCGAGCGAACGGGCCGGCGTCATTTCAGGCTCTCGGGGGCGCCGGCGCCGCTCAGCGGCCGCGGTCCCGCGCGATCTTGTAATTGCGCACGGCATTGAGGCTCTCGGCGATGGTCGGGATCTCGATCTGCACCGAAACTGCAGCGAGCTGCCTGAGCGAGGTCTGCACGGCCTGGGTCTGGCGCGCGCGCGCATCGAACCAGCGGTCCACCCAGGCCTGCGCGGTGCGCATGTCCTGGCGATAGACCGTCTCGTTGCGCGACAGCAACGCGAGGCGCGCATTCAGCAGGCGCAGCTTGAGGTTCTCGCGCAGGAAGAAGGCCTGCGTCGGCGACACCAGTCCCGGGTCGGGCCGGTCCATCACATCGACGCGCACCAGCGATTTCAGTTCGTCCCAGACCTCGTGGCCGAGGCGCGCCCAGAAACCCGCGTCAGCCGGGCGGCTCGCGACGGCGACCGGCTTCAAGCGCTCGTCGATCACCAGCGGCATGCTGTCGATCAGCGCACTGACCTGGTCGACCTTGAGGGTGAGGCCGACGATATCGAGGCTGGGCGTGGCCTTCAGGCGTTCGATGTCGCGCGCAAGCACCTTGCGCAGCGGTATGAACTGCGGACGGTCGCCGCGGGCGAGGCGCGCGTCGGCGGTCTGCAGCGCCACCAGCGCCGCCTGCACGTTGCCGGCGAGCTGCAGCTGCTGCGAGGCGATGGTGAGGATCTGGTCGATCTCGGCCAGCGCCCACTCGTCGCGGTTGCGCGACAGTTCCTGGTACAGCGCCTCGAGCGCCACCTGCTGGTTCTGCGATTCGGTGAGCTTGCCGTCGAGCTGCGCGAGGCGCGCCTGGGCTTCGCGCACCGCCTCCTCGGCCTTGCGCGCGGTGACGCGCGCATCGCGGCTGTCGCTGTCGCTCTCGTGCAGCTTGGACGCCATTTCGGTGCGCAATGCCGACATCGTGCCGCGGCTGTCCCACCACTGCCAGGCAACGATGAGCGCGAGCACCACGGCGGCGATGGGCCAGGGCTGACGCCACGCGGGGACGCCGTTGCCGCTCCGTGCCACCCTTGCCGCCTCGGCCGCCTGCGCACCGCGGCCGCCGTCGGTGCGTGCCGGCTGATCCCATTGCAACAGGGCCGAGGGCTCCTGCGCTGGACCCCGGCCTGCGCCCTTGTCCGCGCTGTGATCAGGATGGTTGGTGGGGTCGGTCATGGTCGGAACCGCACGGCTGCGGGCCGGAGCACGGTGTTTTTCCTTGCTGTACAGGGAGTTGCCTTCAGGGCCCTACTTTAGCAAAAAAGGCCGTGATGCCCGCGATCATTTCGTCGTCACCGGGCCCGGCGACATGGACTTGTTGCAAACCGAGCACACGCGCATGCCCGGCGATGCGCGGGTGCGAGACAAACAGCGGCGTGCGCAGCGCCCTTGCACGCGCCTCGGCCGGCAGCAGCGCGAGCAGGTTGTCCAGCGCGCCGCGCGAATGCACCGTCACCGCGGCGATG
>VGIE01000538.1 GCA_016867955.1 Betaproteobacteria bacterium | reverse complement strand
CACCCCGTTCTGTTTCAGAGGGGAAATTCAGGAATTTGTGGACCTCGCTGGACTTCTTGGGATGGGTGTTGGCGGAGAGGGTGGGATTCGAACCCACGATACGCTTGCACGTATGCCGGTTTTCGAGACCGGTCCGTTCAACCACTCTGGCACCTCTCCGGACGTCCGGATTTTAGCACCGGGAACGGAGTTTCCCGCGTCACCGGCGGCGTCAGGCGACGGTTTGCAGATGCGCCAGCCCGCCCATGTAGGGACGCAAGGCCAGCGGAATGTCCACGCCGCCATCGGCGCGCTGATAGTTCTCGAGGATGGCGACCAGCGTGCGCCCCACCGCAAGCCCGGACCCGTTCAGCGTGTGCAGCAGTTCCGGCTTGCCCTTGTCATTGCGGAAGCGCGCCTGCATCCGCCTGGCCTGGAATGACTCGAAATTCGAGCAGGACGAGATTTCGCGATAGGCCTGCTGGCCCGGCAACCACACCTCGAGATCGTAGGTCTTGGCAGCGGAGAAACCCATGTCCCCAGTGCAAAGCGTCATTACCCGATATGGCAGTTCCAGGCGCTTGAGGATGGCTTCGGCGTGCCCGGTCAGCTCCTCCAGCATTTCATACGAGCGCGACGGGTGCGCCAGTTGCACCAGTTCCACCTTGTCGAACTGGTGCTGGCGGATCATGCCGCGCGTGTCACGGCCGTAGGAACCCGCTTCGCTGCGAAAGCATGGCGAGTGGCAGACAAATTTCAGCGGCAGATCTTCCATCGCCACGATCTCGCCGCGCACGATATTGGTCACCGGCACTTCGGCTGTCGGGATGAGGTAGAGTTTTTCCGCGCCGCTGCGCTCGACCGCGAAGAGGTCTTCCTCGAACTTCGGCAACTGCCCTGTGCCGCGCATGCTTTCGGCATTGACGAGATACGGCACATGCACTTCCGTGTAGCCGTGTTCGCCCGAATGAACGTCCATCATGAACTGAGCAATCGCGCGATGCAGGCGCGCCATGGCGCCCTTCATTAGCGAAAACCGGGACCCGGCAATCTTTCCCGCGGTTTCAAAATCGAGCAGCCCCAGCGCCGCACCCAGATCCACATGGTCTTGGGGTGCGAACCCGAAGGTGCGCGGCACGCCGACACGCCGCACTTCGAGATTGTCGTCTGCCGATCTGCCGGCAGGCACGGATTCGTGCGGAAGGTTGGGCACACCCAGCAGTTGTAGCTGGAGCTGCTCCTGGATCGCCTCCAGGCGGCGTTCCTGCCCGGCCAGCGCGGTGTTGACGCCCGACGATTCGGCCATCAGCACCGTGACATCCTCGCCCTTCGCCTTGGCCTGGCCGATCCGCCGGGAGAGCTGGTTGCGTGCCGACTGCAGCTCCTGGGTGCGGATCTGCACCATGCGGCGCTCTTCCTCCAGTGCCCGGAAAGCCGCCACGTCGAGCACAAATGCCCGTTCGGCCAGTCGCGCCGCGACAGCGTCAATGTCAGTTCTCAGGCGTTGCGGATCCAGCATGGCTTCCCGTGTTTTTCTGACTCTTGGAATCGTGCAACCGCACAAGCCGCGGCTACACAGCACGCTTCTATATCAAGGCCGGAATAATTCGCGCGCGCCGGCAACATCATGCACGGCTGCTACGCCGCACCGTCGCGATCTCGCTTGCGCAGGCTGGCGAGCTTCTCTGCTATTCGCGCCTCAAGGCCGCGCTCGCTCGGCCGGTACCAGTTCAGCTCCCCGACACCTTCGGGCAGGTACTGCTCGCCTGCGGCATATGCATCCGGCTCGTCATGGGCGTAACGGTAGTTCCTGCCGTGCCCGAGGTCCTTCATCAAACGTGTGGGCGCATTCCGCAGGTGCATCGGCACGGGCCGGGACTGGTCGGCGGCGACGAATGTGCGCGCGGAATTATACGCGACGTAGACAGCGTTCGATTTGGCGGCGCAGGCGAGGTAGATGATGGCTTCAGCCAGCGCCAGTTCGCCTTCCGGGCTGCCAAGTCGCTCGTAGGTTTCGCAGGCATCGAGCGCCAGGCGCAGCGCACGCGGGTCCGCCAGCCCGATGTCCTCCACGGCCATGCGCACCATGCGCCGCCCGAGGTAAAGCGGATCCGCCCCGCCATCGAGCGTGCGCATGAACC
>VGIE01000537.1 GCA_016867955.1 Betaproteobacteria bacterium | reverse complement strand
CAGGACAGGCTGATACAGGGGGAACGGGATCCACGGAACTACAGTCAGGCAACCGCGCTTGCCCGGTCGAAAGCCCGGCAGCAGGCGGCAATGGGTGTGACGGCGCGTCTCATGGGCGGATTTCGGCGGGATTATACGCCGCGCCCCCCAGTGGTCAAGGATTCACGGGCGAATATCGCCGACAGCGCGGATGACCGGTGCGAAGAAGGCCGGTCGGCGCACGACCGGCCTGATCGCGATTGCCTCAATTCTCAACCCCGAGATCAGTATCCCAGCAGCTTGGCCATATTGTCGATCTGGGCCTTGGTCACCGGCTTGGGCAACACGAACTGCTTGGGCAGTCGCTTGGTGTCATACACGCCGGCGATTCCGGGTTCGTCGTTGAACACCTGGTTGCCCTCCGGCGACATGATGTAGTTGGCCAGCAGGCGCGCTGCATTCGGATGCTTGGCCTTGCCCCTGGCCGTCAGCGCAAGGTAGAACTGGACGCCTGTGGTGAATTCCGGCGTGACCGTGTCTACCGGTGCGCCCTTTTCCTTCACCCCCGTGACCACGGCCGCAATCACCGGCGGATAGACGTGTCCCTCGCCCGCAGCCAGCCCCTGGATGGCGGGAATGCCGCCAGGATAGCGGCGCGGCTCCAGCGCACGCAGCTGCGTGAAAAAGCCGTCGCCATACTTCTCCTGCAGCATCAGCCAGAACTGGGTGAACACGCTGCCTACGCGCGGATCGGCGAGCAGGATCTTGCCCTTCCACTTCGGATCCAGCATGTCGCTCCAGTCCTTGGGAATGTCGGCACCCTTCACCCGATCCGAGTTGTAGGCAATCATCCACGGAGAGACCTGCACAATGGGACTCAGGCCATCGTTGAAGCGCGCCGGAAATTCGCCGCTGGTCACCACCGGCAGATTGGCGTCCGATATCGGGTCGATCCAGCCCTTCTTGATGCCGTCGGTCGTATAGGGATCGCTGCCTCCCGCCGTGATCACGATATCCGCGGCAAAAGTTCCCGCCTCGGCCTCGGCGAAGTAGCGCTGCGCAAGCGGGGCCGTGGACAGGCGGATGAATGACGCCTTTATGCCGTACTTCTTCGTGAACGCGGCACCCGTGCGCCGGGGAATGCTGTCGGGCGCAGCCGAATAGATGGTGACCTCGCCCTCAGCACTGGCAGCCTTGATCAGCGCCTCGAGGTCGGCCCTTGCCCGAGCCGGATTGCCGGCTGCGGCTTGCGCCGCTGGCTTGGCGGCGCCGGTCGCCTGCGCCAGCAGTACTGGCGCGCGATCGGCCCTCTGGCCGCTCTCGGCGCCAGCCGGGGCTGCCAGACACATTGCCGAGACCGCTATCGCCAGCCCCATGCAATGGAGGCGCCTCTCGAGGTCAGCTATCGGTTCATGAATCATGTCAACTGGCTCCTGAATATTCAATTGAAGAGGCCCGGCCCACTGTCGGCGGCAACATCCCTGATCCAGAGCCGCGCGGGCATCGCCCATCGGGCTTCGAACGATAGCAGATCTCGCAGCACGGCACGCGGCTCAATCACGCTCGACCGCCGCCCGCAGGTCCACGCCCAGCCGCGGCGCGTTGATCTCCGGCAGGGCTACCTGCGAGGCGCCGCGCCCGCCGGGACCGAAGGCATTTCGAAAACGAACTGCCGCGGGGTAGGGGAAGAAATCGTCGACCCGCCCCGCGCGGATGTGCTCTTGCGCGCTCTGCCAGAACTCGGGGGTCAGCAGGTCCGCGTGGTGGCGGAGGAAGGCTTCGCGGATTCGCGGCGAGGAGAGCAGGAAAGCGCCGAACTCCTCGGGGAACACGTCGTTCCTGCCAACCGGGTACCAGACCTCCCCCGACAGCTCGAAGTCCGGATTCGGCGGCTCCGGAATGCGGCGGAAGCTGCAGTCCGTCATGTACTCGATCTCATCGTAATCGTAGAACACGACGCGGCCGTAGCGCGTGATGCCGAAATTCTTAAACATCATGTCGCCAGGGAAGATGTTGGCGAGCGCGAGCTCGCGAATGGCGTTGCCGTAATCGCGCACGGCAAACTCGACCTGCTCGGGGTCGGCGCTGTCCAGGAAGAGGTTCAACGGCTGCATGCGCCGCTCGATGTAGAGGTGCTTGATGACAACGATCACACCTTCTT
>VGIE01000536.1 GCA_016867955.1 Betaproteobacteria bacterium | reverse complement strand
CGCGCAGGCACGCCCAGGAAGAAATCGGCACGCGTGGTGGGTGACGTGCTCGGCAAGTTCCATCCGCACGGCGACGCATCCGTGTACGACGCGCTGGTGCGCATCGCGCAGGACTTCACGCTGCGCTATCCGCTGGTCGATGGCGAGGGCAATTTCGGCTCACGCGATGGCGACGATCCGGCGGCGATGCGCTATACCGAGGCGCGCCTGACCAGGTTCGCCGACGTGCTGCTCGCCGAGCTCGACAGCGGCACGGTCGACTTCGTGCCCAACTACGACGGCAGCATGGAGGAGCCGCAGGTGCTGCCGGCGCGCCTGCCGGTGGTGCTGCTGAACGGCGCCTCGGGCATCGCGGTTGGCATGGCGACCGAGATCCCCAGCCACAACCTGACCGAAGTGGGGAGCGCGGCCATTGCGCTGATCCGCGACCCCGAGCTCTCCATTGCCGGAATCATGAAGAGCATCAAGGGTCCGGATTTCCCCGGCGGCGGGCAGATCATCACGTCACGCGCCGAGGTGCGCGAGGCCTACACCACTGGCCGCGGCTCGGTGCGCGTGCGCGCGCGTTGGACCATCGAGCGTCTGGCGCGCGGGCAGTGGCAGATGGTGGTGACGCAGTTGCCGCCGGGCACCTCGTCGCGCAAGGTGCTTGAGGAGATCGAGGCCATCACCAACCCGCAGCCCAAGGCCGGCAAGAAGTCGCTGTCCGTCGAGCAGACACGCGAGAAGCAGCTGCTGCTGGCCATGCTGGAGAAGGCGCGCGACGAGTCCGACCGCACCCACCCGGTGCGGCTGGTGTTCGAGCCGCGTTCCTCGCGCGTGTCCGAGGAGGAGTTCTGCAACCTGCTGCTGGCGAAGACGAGTCTGGAGACCAACGCCTCGATCAATCTTGTCATGGTGGGCCTGGACGGCCGCCCGACCGGCAAGACCCTGAAGGACGTGCTGGCCGAGTGGGTGAGCTTCCGCCTCGCGACGGTGACGCGGCGAACCCGGTTCCGCCTCGACAAGGTGGTCGACCGCATCCACGTGCTGGAAGGCCGCTCGCTGGTGCTGCTCAACATCGAAAAGGTCATCAAGATCATCCGCGCCGCGGCCGATCCCAAGGCCGACCTGATCCGCGCCTTCAAGCTCTCCGAGCGCCAGGCCGAAGATATCCTCGAAATCCGCCTGCGCCAGCTGGCCAAGCTGGAACACATCAAGGTCGAACAGGAACTGGCCGAGTCGAGGAAGGAGCAGAAGGGCCTGGAGAAGGTGCTGGGCAGCAAGAAAGCGCTCGACGACCTCGTGGTGTCGGAGATCGAAGTCGACGTCAAGACCTTCGGCGACAAGCGCCGCACGGTGATCGAGGAGTCCGAGAAGGCCGTGGTCGAAACGCCGGTCATCGACGAGCCTGTCACGGTGATTTTTTCCAAGAACGGCTGGGTGCGTTCGCGCCAGGGCTGGGAAGTCGAGTCGAATTCATTGTCCTACAAGGAAGGCGACAGCCAGGGCGTGTTGATCAAATGCCGCACCGTCGACCCGGTGGTGTTCCTCGACTCTCTGGGGCGCGCCTACACGGTGCAGGCGGGCGACCTGCCGCCGGGCCGCGGCGACGGCGCTCCGGCCTCATCCCTGGTGGACGTGCAGAACGGCGGCAAAATCATGTTCTGCGCCGGCGGCAAGCCCGAAACGAAGGTCCTGGTGGCCTCCAGCGGCGGCTACGGCTTCCTCTCCACGCTGGGCGACATGGTGTCCAATCGCAAGGCAGGTCGCGAGTTTATGACGCTGGCCGAAGGCGAGGTGCCGCTGCCACCCGTGGTCTACGAGGAGGGCAAGCGCATCGCCGCCGCCTCCGAGAGCGGCAAGCTGCTGGTGTTCGACATCGACGAGATGCGTACCGTGGCGCGCGGGCGCGGTGTCATCGTCATGGGCCTGGATGAAAAGGAAGAGCTGGCCGCGGTAGCGGTGCTGCCCGGCAATGCACTGGTGATGGTCTGGACGGGGCGCGGCGGCAGGGAGAAGCGGCTGGAACTGTCCGGCGCGAAGCTGGCGTCCTACTACGGCAAGCGCGCGCGCATGGGCCGGGTCCTGCCCGACCGCATGCGACCGTCGGCCATCGAACTGTCCATGCGGGAATGACCGGCGCAGCCGGTGGCCAGCCGGGC
>VGIE01000535.1 GCA_016867955.1 Betaproteobacteria bacterium | reverse complement strand
GAATGCCGTTGGGGGCAGCTGATGCGGGGGGGGGCGCGAGGGGAGTATCGGCTTGCATGGTTTGGCGCTCCGAGCGCGTCGCGCGTCGGGACTCGGCTGTTCTGTGGTAATTTAAAAGCCGGTTTTCTTCCTTCCGTTGGCATCGCAAGCTGCCGCGGAGCTTCCGCAGATTCGCCGAACCCCGACAGTTTCGGCAAGACCCGCGGGCATGCAATCTGGATATTCGCCATGGCCAAGACCCCATTGACTGTTGCCGGCGCCGAAATGCTGCGCGCGGAACTGCACCGCCTGAAGACCGTCGAGCGGCCGAATACCATCGCGGCGATCGCCGAGGCGCGCTCGCACGGGGATCTGTCGGAGAACGCCGAATACGATGCCGCCAAGGAACGCCAGGGCTTCATCGAGGGTCGCATCGCCGAGGTGGAGGCAAAGCTTGGCAACGCGCAGATCATCGACCCGTCCCTGCTCGAGACCGATGGCCGCTGCGTGTTCGGCGCCACCGTCGAACTCGAGGAGGCCGGCGGCGGACAGGCCGTGACCTACCAGATCGTCGGTGATGACGAGGCCGACATCAAGAAGGGCAAGATATCGATTTCCTCGCCGATCGCGCGCGCGCTGATCGGCAAGTACGCCGGTGATGCGGTTCAGGTACAGACGCCCGGGGGCATCAGGGAGTATGAAATCCTGGATGTGCGCTACAAATAGCACACCACGGCAGGCTGAACCGGGTGTTCAGCCCGGTCGGCGGCGCGGCGGTCTCGCGGCCGCGCGTGGACGCGGGGCGCCGGCGGGCGCTTTGGCCGACGCCTGTCGGGACGGCCGCTGCCCTGCTGTGGCCATGCGTCGCGATCGGGGATTCCATTCCGCGGATCTTGGCGCCTCCCTGGCGGCGTTCCCGGAGCGCCGCGGAGCTGTTGTCCTGGCCGGCGCCGGGTCATTGTGGGATGGCGGGTGCCTGTCTTCCCGAGGGCTGCGCGCGGGCGCTTCCTCGGGCCGCGGGTTTGCGCGATAGATGACGAGGATCTTGCCGATCAGCTGGACGGGAACTGCAGCCGTATGCGCGCACATGTCGGCGAGTGCGACTGCCCGTGCATCGCGGTCGTCGCCGAACATCCGGATCTTGATCAGCTCATGGGACTGCAGGGCGCGATCGACTTCGGCGAGTACCGCTGGGGTCAGTCCGTCGTTGCCGATCATGACCACGGGCTTGAGTGGATGGGCCCGCGCCCTGAGCGCGCGCCGCATCGCCGGTGTGAGTTCCTGCATCGGGCGAATTCTATCAGGCAGTGCAGACGCAAGGCCTCCGCGGGTGACAAGGTGATGAAGCCGTCGAGTAAGGCCTGGATGCGAAGACACGTGTCCGACACCTTCGTCAAGCAGGCGCAGGCGCGGGGCTATCGATCGCGCGCAGCGTTCAAGCTGCTCGAGATCGCGAAGCGCGACCGCCTGATCGGCCCGGGAGCCAGCGTGGTCGATCTTGGTGCGGCGCCCGGAAGCTGGTCGCAGGTGATCTCGGAACAGGCGGGCGCACGCGGCAGGGTTATCGCGCTTGACCTGCTCGAGATGTCGCCGGTGCCGGGCGTTGCCTTCATCCAGGGCGATTTTTGCGACAACCACGTGCTGGCAGAACTGGAGTCGGCGCTGGGTGGCAGGCCCGTGGATCTTGTGGTTTCGGACATGGCCCCCAATATCTCGGGCATCGCCGCAGCAGACCAGGCACGAAGCCTGCACTTGTGCGAGCTGGCGCTGAAGTTCGCCTGCAAGCACTTGAAAAAAGGGGGTAATTTCCTGGTAAAAACTTTTCAGGGGAGCGGATTTGCCGAGTTCCGGAAGGCCGTGCACAGGAGTTTCATGATGGTCGCATCGCGCAAGCCGGAGGCATCACGGGACAGTTCCACCGAAATGTACTTGCTGGGCAAGGGCTTCAAGGGTCGCTGATTCGTGTCGCAAAGGAATGCGAGTACCCGTGGATTCCGCACGGAACTTGCATGGCGATTACTGGTCGATGTCAAGGTATGCGTCTAAAATGGCTTGTTCCCGCCAAATAGCGGCGCAGGAGGTTATTTGAACAATTTATTCAAGAATCTGGTGATCTGGCTGGTCATTGGGTTGGTGCTGATGACGGTCTTCAACCAGTTCAACGCA
>VGIE01000534.1 GCA_016867955.1 Betaproteobacteria bacterium | reverse complement strand
GGCGATCAGCCGGCCGCTGATGTCGACGCCTCCGCCCGGGGGTGTCGGAACCACGAGGTCGATGGTGCGCGAAGGAAACTTTTCCTGCGCGGATGCCGGAGCCGGCCACGGGCCCTCAAGACCCGGCGCCAGCAGCAATACGGCAACGTGTACTGCACGGAGCGCCTTGTCCATGGGTTCCTCCCTCAGGTCGAAGCCACTTTAGGAGCCGGAGAGCGACTAAGTCAAAGCACGATTGATTTAGGGCGATTGCCCGACAGAAGGCACGCTTGGCGCTCCGGGTTGGACACCCGGCAGGCCACCGTGGCATGATCGATCGCGGTATTTTTCATCGTGCACTACGCAGTGATGCATTGCGCGGCAAGCTGTTTCCAGACCCGGAGGTTCCGACATGCAGCCTGACCAGATCAGCATCCGCCGCCCGACGGCGGTATTCCGTCCCAAAGAGAGCGCGCCGACCTTCAACCTCGACCGGCCCATCAAGGGCATGAAGGTGGGCATCCGCACCGACCAGTTCTGGCGCTCCTGGCTGGACGTGGCCGATGTGTGGTCCGACCTGCTGAAGAAGGACGGCGCCACGCCGGTGGTGCTGCGCGTCGGCGAGCAAACCGGTGAAGAGGGCCAGCACACCAAGGATCTGGTGGATGCCTGGGCGGGTTCGGTCGACTGCGCGGTGGTCGGTCTCGCCAATTGAGGGTCGTGCACCCTGTGGACCGTGCGTGACACGGTCGTCGTGGAAGACCGGCAGAAGCCGGTGGTCGCAGCGGTCACCGAGGAGTTCGTCGAGCATGGCAGGAACATTGCCAACCTCGAGGGACATTCCGACATGCGCCAGCTGGTGTTTCCCTATCTGCTGGAGGGCCTGCCCTCGGAGGATGTGCGCCGCATCGCCGAAGAGATGTACCCGCAGTTCCTGAAGGTGATCGGGGCCGAGCGATGACCGAAACGGTTCTGCAGAGCGAGGCGCTGGACGTCGCCAATGATGCGGAGGCGCTGCTCGCCCTGTCGATTGCCGAGAAATGGGGTGACGGCCTGCCGCTCATCCCGCCGACCGATGCGCGGATCGAGGCCATGCTGGCGGGCACGCCGCGGCTCTCCTCCGAGATCGTGGCCGCGGAAGTGCCGCCCAGGCATGGCGCGGCCACGGTGGAACTGGTCGCCATCAACGCGGTCATGGCCGGCTGCGAGCCCAAGCACCTGCCCATCCTGATTGCCGCACTCGAATGCATCGTGCGGCCCGCCTACAACGGCTTCGGCTTTGCCACCACTACGGGCTCGGTCGCCTCGATGCTGGTGGTCAACGGACCGTTGCGCGACGCGGTGGACATCAACTACCGTGCCGGTTGCCTCGGCGGCGCGGTGGGGCGCGGCTCGGTCACCATCGGCCGCGCGCTGCAGCTTTGCCTGCGCAACATCGGCGGAATGCACGCGGGCGAATCCTCGCGCACCGTGTATGGGCAGCCCGGCCGCGTGGTCGGCGTGTGCTTCGGCGAGTGGGAAGAGCGCTCCGACTGGCCCTCGCTCGCCATGCGGCGCGGCTTCAGGCGCGAAGACGAGGTGGTGACGGTGTATGGCGGGATGGGCACCATGGCGCTGTGCGACGTCAACAGCGCGGACGACCGCCATCTTGCAATCCTCATCGCCAGGAGCATCGCCACTCCCATGGCCAACCTCTACGTGCCGCTGCGAACGCAGGGCGAGGTCATCGTGCTGATCAACCCGATGTGGGCGGAGCGCTTCCAGAAGACCTGGCCCCGGGTGGAGGACTTCCAGCAGTACGCCCGGGAACACGCCTGGCAGCCCATCGATGCCTAGCCGGAGCCCAATCGAGCCTACCTGCGCGACAGCGACCGCATGGACGGCAAGGGCCGCGTGCATGCGCTGACGCGCCCGGACCGCTTCCAGCCGCTGGTGTGCGGCGGCCGGGGCAACCTGCATTCGACTATCCTGCCGAGCTGGGGCGAGAGCGAGATGCAGAGCAGCGTGGTGGCGCGCTAGGCCCCCTGTGCCCGGACCGCCGGGCCTGCTGGCTGCCGACAACCCATATTCACCGCCTCGAGGAGACTGAATGATGGCAACAGACCTGGCAATTCCCGAGCATGTGCCACCGCACCTCGTGGTGGACTTCGACATCTATGCGGCCGATATCCTGC
>VGIE01000533.1 GCA_016867955.1 Betaproteobacteria bacterium | reverse complement strand
GATAGGAAAATCTATCCGCCCCAGGCTGCGTTGCACCGCACGATTTGGCCATTCTCGCGCTCCCCGGTCCCGGTTTGACGGCGCACAATGCAGCTTAAGTTGCCCCACGAGCCGCTATTGGTAAAGCCGCGTTGGAAATAAGCGGCGAGCGAGCGCTCGCGCGCGAGCGTCTCGAGCGGCTCGCGCTCCCACACGGTCTCATCGCCGGCGATGAGGTCGAGTACGGCGGGGCTGCAGACGAAGAAGCCGCCGTTGATCCAGCCGCCGTCGCCCTTCGGCTTCTCCTGGAAGCTCGTCACGCGAGTGCCGTCGAGCACCAGCGCGCCGAAGCGGCCCGGCGGCTGGACGGCGGTGAGCGTGGCCATTGCCTTCCCCTTGCGGTGAAAAGCGATCAGCGTCTTAAGATCGACGTCCGCAACGCCGTCGCCATAAGGTGAAGCAGAAGTCCGCATCGCCTACGTATTGCGCGACGCGCTTCAGGCGTCCGCCGGTCTGCGTCGCATTGCCCGTCTCGACCAGCGTCACCCTCGACGGCTCGGCGCTCTTCTCGTGCCCTTCCATGCGGTTGTCGTGCATGTCGATCGTCACGTCCGACACGTGCAGGAAGTAGTTGGCGAAGTATTCCTTGATGACGTAGCCCTTGTATCCCAGGCAGACGATGAACTCGTCCACGCCCTGCGACGGGTAGATCTTCATGATGTGCCAGATGATCGGCTTCGCGCCGATCTCGATCATCGGCTTGGGCTTGACGATGGACTCCTCGCTGATGCGAGTGCTGAGCCCGCCCGCGAGGATCACGCACTTCATGGTTCCCGGTCGCCGATCAAGTGCTCGTATTTTCTCAGAAAGTCGCGGCCGACCCGGTTGACGCCGCCATAGCTGTAATGACCGGGACGCATAAGGGAATCGAAGCGCCGCCGCAATTCCTCATCCTTGGCAGTATAGGTGGCCCTGCCTTCGCACCGCTCGAGCATCTCCAGCGCAAGATCGTGCACGTCCTCCGCCCTATTCTCGACGGGCCGCAGGCCCTGGCGGGCGAACATTTCCGTCAGCCGGAAGTTGCAGACAGCCGAGCCGAACATCTCGGCAAAGGTCAGATAGCGATTCTCGGGTTCCGACCAGACGAGCTTCGGAATGCAGAGGTCGTCGATGCCGAAACTCAGTACATGGGAAGGCGGAGCCTGATTGGCGACGGCGCAGGGCCGGCCGAAGACATTGGCAAGATTGACGAGCCCGGAGCATGAACCGACGAAGAAGCGGCAGGTTGCGCTCAGAAACACGTCGAGCCAGTCGCTGCGCGAAGCGAGCCGCGCATAGTCCACCACCTTGTCTATACTGGGGATCGGCCGCATCGACGCATCCCCCATTCGCATGCACCAGAAGCCGCGCTTGGTGAGCTCGGCAACCGCAGGCAGGTAGTTTTCGATGTTGCTGTTGCGGAACGAATGCATCGCTTCATCGAGTGGCGAGTACCCCGGCTCGCGGCTGTGAAAGCAGACGTAAGGCGCGCCGTGCGGCACGCCCACGGACGAAAGCCATTCCTCTCCCCGGTGTCGATGCTCGTCGGTCAGCCCGAGCAGCGGCGGACGGTGGCCCCATTCGCGCTGCACGGCGATGTACGGCGCAGTCTCGTCGAACGAGAGCACCCGGGCTTCGTGCACGAGCCAGGGAAAACGCGCGAGCTGAGTGCACAGTCTCGCCAGGACCGGCGAGCGAACCACGCGCACGTGCTCGTGCCAGTAATCCACAAGACACTCGTTCGCCGCCGCACCGGGCGGGCTGACGAGGACGGCGTCAACCGTGGTTTTGCCCAGCATTCGGCTCTTGACGAATGACTGCACGTCGCCCGCGAGATGCCCGATCCGGCTGATGGCCACGATACGCAGGAACCGGATGCGCGTGATGTACAGCAGCGCCGAAGCCGGCGCGAGCAGAACGGCTGCGGCAATGACGCTCGCGTTACGCGCGAACGAATGCCTGCGCATGCTCGCTAGGAAGTCGGACCAGAACGATTGCAGCGACGTGATCACCGGTTTGTCTTCAAAGGGAAAAAGTGACCTGACCGATCTTTTGTACCAGGGCCATTGTTACTTTACTGCACCATCGTTGGCTGCGCGAGCATGAGGGGCCGAGGGCTACAGGCCGCCGGCGCCGGC
>VGIE01000532.1 GCA_016867955.1 Betaproteobacteria bacterium | reverse complement strand
GCCAGACTATCCGGCGGTAACTTCATTGCTCGATAGTAGGCGTCTGAGCCGGCGCGAACATTTCCAATTCACCCTGTCGCAGACGGGAAATAGAACCGCTTTTGAGGATTTCCTTGCAAGGGTTGGACACAGTACGCTACTAAATAATCATCACAATCGTGGGTTTTTATTATCGAAAATCCGTCAATATTGGGCCGTTTAGAGTCAGCATTGGCAAGTCTGGTGTGGGCTATTCTGTTGGTGGGAAGGGCTTTCGGACAGGTGTGAGCAGCCAAGGCAAACGCTACAGCACCTTTAGCGTGCCTGGAACCGGCCTTGGCTATCGAACGGACCACAAGGGACAAGGGTGCCTGTTAATCGCAATTGGGTTGATTGCGATCACGATTTTGCTGATGAAAGGACTACCATGATCGTTTGGAAACGAACTCTGCGAACAAGTTCCTCAGAGCGGCTATTGGCCACTCGCGACAACAAGGATGTGGCGGCGGTGGATCTCCACTACCTCGCCAATGGAACGGTCAGTGGCACAGTGATCTTGCTGAAGGAAGCAGGCTGGCAGAGCGCCGACATCCCCAAGCTGCTGCAATCCTTGGATGAAGATTTTTTGCCGGATGTGGACCTATCCAGTGGCACTCTCACCTTCACGGTCGTTATGGGCGAATTGCTTGGTAACTTCGAGGCGACTGTTGAGCCTGGAGTCGAGTTGGCCAACAACAAGGCTTGAGAAGGTAAGCCGAGCCACAACGACACGTCCCGGCAACTCAGCTCTGGAACTCTTCAGCTCCTGTTTCTCTCGCCATCGAGGCTTATGAGGACATCGCGCGCCTCGGCGCCCTTGCTGGGGCCGACATAGCCGCGTTCCTCCAGCACGTCCATGATGCGCGCGGCTCGGCCGTAGCCGATCTTGAGGCGGCGTTGCACAAGCGAGACGCTGGCCTTCTGCTCGCTGCGGATGACCTCGATGCATTGCTCGATGAGGTCTTCGTCCTCGCCTTCGCCTTCCTCGGCGTCGAAGGGCGGCACGACGCGGTTGACCCCGATGGTCAGCGCAGGATCGCCTTCACCACCGTGCCGGCGACGTCGGTGATGCGGAAGTCGCGGCCCTGGGAACGGTAGGTGAGGCGTTCGTGATTCAGGCCCAGGCAGTGCAGGATGGTGGCGTTGAGGTCGTGGACGTGGACGCCGTCGCGGACCACGTTGTAGCCGAATTCGTCGGTCTCGCCGTGCACGATGCCGGGCTTGATGCCGCCGCCGGCAAGCCACAGCGAGAAGCAGCGGCCGTGGTGGTCGCGGCCGTAGTCCGCTGACAGTCCGCCCTGGCCGTAGACGGTGCGGCCGAATTCGCCGGTCCATACCACCAGCGTCTCGTCGTGCAGGCCGCGCTGCTTGAGATCGGTGAGCAGCGCGGCCGATGGCTGATCGGTGTCCTTGCACTGCTTCGGCAGGTTGGTGACCACGTCGCCATGATGGTCCCAGCCGCGATGGTAGAGCTGCACGAAGCGCACGCCGCGTTCGACCAGCAGGCCGCTGACCGCCAGGGCGTTGTCGCGGACCATCTCGGCGGGCAGGCGGAAGCGCGGTCCGCGCGCCAGTAGCCGGTTCTGCGGATCGCTCTCGATCTGCTTGGGGGCCGCGCTGGACGACTGCCGGTAGGTCGCCGAGGTGACGATCTGGCGCAGCAGCTTCTTGCGATCCCATCCGTTCTGCACCAGTTCGGTGGCCAGCCAGTCCAGCAGTTCAGGATGGCTGGGAGGGGATCCCTGGAGGCCGAAATCCTCGGACGTCTCGACCAGACCGAGGCCGAACACCATCTCCCACAGGCGGTTCGCCTCGACGCGCGCGACCAGGGGATGCGCGGGATCGGTCAGCCAGCGCGCCAGCGCCAGGCGGTTCGCCGGCATGCCGGATGGCAGCGGCGGCAGGAAGGCGGGCACGCCTGCGGTGACCGTTTCGCCGGGCTGATCGTACTCGCCGCGATGCAGCACCCGGGTCGCGCGCGGACTGGCCATCTCCTTCATGACCAGCGCCTTGCCGGCGCCGGCAAGCCTCCACCGGGCACGAAAGGTCTCGTCCCAATGCACAGGCGCGCGGCCACAAATGATGCGTCGCCATGTCCCCCAAGCCACCCCCGTCGTAATCCCAATAGCCGCGATGCGAGC
>VGIE01000531.1 GCA_016867955.1 Betaproteobacteria bacterium | reverse complement strand
GCGAGGGCAGGCCGTGCCCGGCGCCAAAGCAGGCGATGCGGCCGTGCTCCAGGAACCGGCCGACGATGCTCTTGACGCGGATGTTCTCGGAGAGGCCAGGGAGACCCGGGCGCAGGGAACAGATGCCGCGCACCACCAGGTCGATCTTCACCCCGGCCTGGGAGGCACGGTAGAGCGCGTCGATGATGCCGCCGTCGCAGAGCGAGTTGAGCTTGGCCCAGATCGCCGCCGGCCGCCCGGCCTTGCCGTGCTCGATCTCGTCCTCGATGAGGCGAAGCAGGGTCTCGCGCAACGTCACAGGGGCGAAGGCGACCTTTTCCATCATCCGCGGCTTGGCGTAGCCGGTCATGTAGTTGAACAACCGGGCCGCGTCCCGGCACATCGCCGGGTCCGAGGTGAAGAAGGAAAGGTCGGTGTAGATGCGGGCGGTGATCGGATGGTAGTTGCCGGTGCCGAAGTGCACATAGGACTGCAAGCGCCCCGCCTCGCGCCGCACGACGAGTGAGATCTTGGCGTGGGTCTTGAGCTTGAGGAAGCCGTAGACCACCTGGACCCCGGCCCGTTCCAGGTCCCGCGCCCAGCGGATGTTGCGCTCCTCGTCAAAGCGGGCCTTGAGCTCGACCAGGGCCGTCACGCTCTTCCCCGCCTCCCCCGCCTCGGTCAACGCGCGGACGATCGGCGAGTTCTCGCTGGTGCGGTAGAGGGTCTGCTTGATGGCGACCACGGCCGGGTCCTGGGCCGCCTGGCGCAGGAACTGCACCACCACGTCGAAGCTCTCATAGGGGTGGTGGACGACGATGTCCTTGCTGCGGATCGCGGCAAAACAGTCGCCGCCAAAGTCGCGGATACGCTCGGGAAAACGCGGGTTGTAGGGCGTGAAGAGCAAATCCGGCCGGTCCGAGACGATCAACTGCCGCACGTCGGACAGGCCGATCAGGCCGTCCAGCTCGAACACGTCATCCGGCGCGACCGACAGTTCGCGCAGCAGGAACTGGCGCATGTCGGGGGCCATGCCGGCCCCGACCATGAGGCGGATCACGCTGCCGCGCCGGCGCCGGCGGAGCGCCGATTCGAACAGGCGCACCAGGTCCTCGGCCTCCTCCTCCACCTCGATGTCGCTGTCGCGCAGCACGAGGAAGTGGCCAATCTCGTCGACCCGCATGCCCGGGAACAGCCGATCCAGGTGCAGGGTGATCGCCTGCTCGATGCGGATGAAGCGCGCCGTCGGGCCCGGCAGGCGGATGAACCGGTCAAGCTGGCGCGAGACCTGGATCAGACCGTAGGAAGCCTCGCCGCCGCCCTCCGCCCGCAGCCTGAGCGCGAGCGCGAGGCCGTCGTTCGGGATGAAGGGGAAGGGGTGCGTCGGATCGATCGCGATCGGGGTCAGGACCGGAAACAGTTCCTCACGGAAGTACTGCTCGACCCACGCCTGCTCTTCCTCGCTGAGTTCCACCGGGTCGAGCACGCCGATGCCGACACCTGACAGCGCGTGCCGGAGCTCGCGCCAGCACTGCTGCTGGTCATGCACCAGGACCGCCGCGCGGCTGTTGATGGCGGCAAGCTGCTGTTCGGGCGTCAAGCCCTCCATGCTTGGCGTCAGCACGCCCGCCGCCACCTGCCCCTTCAGGCCGGCGACGCGGACCATGTAGAACTCGGCCAGGTTGGAATCGGAGATCGAGAGGAACCGCACCCGCTCGAGCAGGGGATGGGCAGCGTTGAACGCCTCCCCCAGCACCCGCTCGTTGAAGGCGAGCCACGACAGTTCGCGGTTGATGAAACGCTCGGGCTGGTCCAGGCCGATCGTCGGCCGGGGCGCCGGGTCGGACTCCGCAGGGTGCTCCTTGACTCTTTTCACGGTCCCGCCCTCGCCGGTGGCCATCGGGTGATGCTACAGTCGCAAGGTTACAAGTCTATGGCAGCGGACCCACGCTGCAAAGGACCGCGCCTTGCCCATGACCCGGACGTTGCTGCTGCTCCGTCACGCCAAGTCGAGCTGGGCGGAGGTGGGCCAGGCCGACCATGAACGCCCCCTCAACCCCCGGGGCCGCAAGGCGGCGACCCTGATCGGGCAGGTGTTGCGCGGCCAGGGCCTGATCCCCGACCTGGTGCTGCTGTCGACCGCCGGACGCACGGTCGAGACCTGGGAGCGCCTGGCCGCTGAATTGGGCCGGACG
>VGIE01000530.1 GCA_016867955.1 Betaproteobacteria bacterium | reverse complement strand
CAACCTGGCGCTGTTCTTCGCCTGGCACGTGCTGTGGCCCGCCGGCTACGCCGGCACCTTCGAGTGGCCTGCGGCCCTGGTCGGTGTTGCGGCGGTCGTGGCCCTGTTTCGATACAAGCCCGGGGTCATTCCCCTGATCCTGTCGTGCGGCCTCGCCGGACTTGCCTGGCGGCTGGCAGAGGCATGACGGCCCTCAAACGGAAGCGGACGTGACCGAACGCATCATCCCCATCGTCGACCAGCGCGACCCGCTGCCGCTGCCCGCAGGCGGCGCATTCACGCCCGGTGCGCACATTGCCGACACCCGCGGGCGGGCGCTGCGCGACCTGCGCGTTTCGGTCACCGATCGCTGCAATTTCCGCTGCACCTACTGCATGCCGCGCGAAGTATTCGGTCCGGACTACGCGTTTCTGCAGCGCGACCAGCTGCTGAACTTCGAGGAGATCACCCGCGTGGTGCGCCTGTTCAAGGCGCTTGGCGTCGAAAAGGTCCGCCTTACCGGCGGCGAACCGCTGCTGCGCCGCAACCTCGAAGGTCTGATTGGCATGCTGGCGCCGCTCGGGCTCGACCTCACGCTGACCACCAACGGATCGCTGCTGACGAAGAAGGCGCGCGCGCTGAAGGCCGCCGGCCTCAAACGCATCACGGTGAGCCTGGACTCGCCGGACGAGCGCGTATTCCAGGCCATGAACGATGCCGAGTTCCCGGTGAGCAGGGTGCTGGAAGGCATTGACGCCGCGGCTGCGGCCGGACTGGCGCCCATCAAGATCAATATGGTGGTCAAGCGCGGCGTCAACGACACCAGCATCCTGCCGATGGCGCGCCACTTCCGCGGCAGCGGCCACATCGTGCGCTTCATCGAATTCATGGACGTGGGCGCCACCAACGGCTGGCGCATGGACGAGGTGATACCCTCCAGCGAGATCGTGCGCATGATTTCGGCGGAGATGCCGCTGGAACCGGCTGCCGCGCACTACACGGGCGAGGTCGCCGCGCGCTGGCGCTATGCGGACGGCGCGGGCGAGATCGGCGTCATCTCGTCGGTCACCCAGGCGTTCTGTCGCGACTGCACCCGCCTGCGCCTCTCCACCGAGGGCATGCTCTACACCTGCCTGTTCGCCAGCAAGGGCAATGACCTGCGCGCCCTGCTCCGCAGCGGCGCCTCGGATGCCGACTTACAGGCCGGCATCGCCCGGCTCTGGCAGGCTCGCAGCGACCGCTATTCAGAAATCCGCACCGAGGCCACCGCGCGCGAACCCAGGATAGAGATGTCCTATATCGGCGGGTAATGCCGGCGCCGCGCGGCGGCGCGGGCTGCAGACTGGAATTCGAAACATTCGAAATTGAAGATAGCCATCCGTGAGACCTGTACCGGGGATTGCTATATCGGTATCGATATAGCCTGAGGCTACAGCCGCAGCCTCTCCGATGCCCACAGCGATAGACAGCCCCAGCGTCTGCGGCTAGCATAACCGCACGTTCCGCGCTCAGGCCGCAGTTCGTCCCGCAGCCCTTGGCGCGCCTCTCACCGCCGGAACCGCGTTCAGCCGTTCCGCTCACCGTCCATGCCCGGGGGATGACTCGCCATGCCACTGTTCAAGCACCAGGAGGTCCGACCGCTGGGGATCGCCATCATGCAGGGCGCGGGCGCCACTGCCGAAGAGGCGGCGCTCATCGTTGATCACCACATCGACGCCATGCTCTACGGCGAAGGCGACCACGGCTACCCCCTGGGGACGCAGTACATCCCGGACATCAAGGACGGCACCATCAGGCCCGGGGCCGCCTTAACCATCGAAAAGGAAACGCCGACCACGCTGATGGTGAATGGCAATTTCAACTTCGGCCACTACGTCAGCCACCACGTGATGACGAAACTGATCCCCAAGGCGAAGACCAGCATGGTGGCCGCGGCCAGCATCAAGTACCAGTGCCACGTCGGCCGGCTGATCGATTACACGGCGATGGCGGCGCGCGAGGGCATGGTGGCGCTGATGATGTGCGACGGCGCCTGGGGCCCGAAGTTCATGGCGCCCACCGGCGGCAAGGACCGCCGCCTCGGCATCAACCCCTGGTCGATGGCGCTGCCCAATGCAACCGGCGGCGTCGTCGGCTTCGACATGACCGCGGCGGTGTCCTCGGGCTCCAAGGTCATCATGGCGCACCAGCGCGGCGAGAAGGT
>VGIE01000529.1 GCA_016867955.1 Betaproteobacteria bacterium | reverse complement strand
CTGCCGCTGTTCGTGGTGACCATGGCCTCGCAGAACATGCCGGGCGTGGCGGCGATCCGCGCCTCGGGTTACGGCGTGCCGGTGTCGCCGCTAGTGGGCTGGACCGGCGCCGCCACCGTGCTCCTCGCGCCCTTCGGCGCCTTCGCGCTAAATCTGGCGGCCATCACCGCCGCCATCTGCATGGGCCGCGAGGCGCACGAGGACCCCGCACGGCGCTACGTGGCGGCAGTGGTGGCCGGCGTGTTCTATTGCCTGATCGGACTCTTCGGCGCGGCGGTGGGCGCGGTGTTTGCCGCCTTTCCGAATGAACTGGTGCTGGCCATCGCCGGCATCGCGCTGTTCGGCACCATCGGCGGCGGCCTCGCCACGGCGCTGAAGGACGAGGCCGAGCGCGAGCCCGCGCTGGTGTGCTTCCTCGTGACGGCCTCCGGGGTTACCCTGTCGGGTATCGGCTCGGCCTTCTGGGGCCTGCTGGCCGGGGTGCTGGCGCTGTTGATCGCGAAGAGGGGCAGATTGCAGCGCCAATCCTGACCGGTCGCGGAAGTCGGCGGGCGAGCAACTGACGGGGAGTGCGGCATGGCTGGCAGCAGCACGCGCATCGAACGCGACAGCTTCGGTCCCATCGAGGTGCCGGCGGAGCGCCTGTGGGGGGCGCAGACGCAGCGTTCGCTGGAGAACTTCCGCATCTCCGGCGAGCGCATGCCGCGCGAGCTGATCCTGCCGCTGGCGCTGGTGAAACGCTGCTGCGCCCAGGAGAACGGCGCGCTGGGGCTTCTCGATGCGGCCAAGGCCGAGGCCATCATCGCGGCCGCCAACGAAGTGCTGGCCGGGCAGCACGATGCGGAGTTCCCGCTGGTGGCATGGCAGACCGGCTCGGGCACGCAGACCAACATGAACATGAACGAGGTGCTGGCCAACCGCGCCTCCGAACTGCTGGGTGGCGAGCGCGGCGAGGGCCGGCGCGTGCACCCCAACGACGAGGTGAACCGCAGTCAGTCCTCGAACGATGTCCTTCCGACGGCCATGAACGTTGCCGCGGCGCGCGCCATCAGCGACAGTCTCATCCCGGCGCTCGCTGCTCTGCGCGACACGCTGGCCGCCAGGTCGCGGGCCTTCGCCGCCATCGTGAAGATCGGGCGTACCCACCTGCAGGACGCCACGCCGCTCACGCTGGGGCAGGAGTTCTCCGGCTGGGTGTCGCAGCTTGATCACGGCATCGCCCATCTCACCATGGCGCAGACACATCTCTTCGAGCTCGCGCTGGGCGGCACGGCGGTAGGCACCGGGCTCAATGCCCACCCCGAGTTCGGCGCGCGCGTGGCAAAGGCCTTGGCGCAGGCCGCAGGGCTGCCGTTCGTCACGGCGCGCAACAAGTTCGAGGCGCTGGCGGCCAACGATGCGCTGGTGCACGCGCAGGGCGCCATCAAGACGGTGGCCGCCTCGCTCAACAAGATCGCCAACGACGTGCGCTGGCTGGCCTCGGGCCCGCGCTCGGGGCTGGGCGAGCTCTCCATACCCGAGAACGAACTCGGCAGTTCCATCATGCCGGGCAAGGTCAACCCCACGCAGTCCGAGGCGTTGACCATGGCCTGCGCGCAGGTGATGGGCAACGACGTGGCGGTGAACATCGGCGGCGCCTCCGGGCATTTCGAGCTCAACGTGTTCAAGCCACTGATCATCCACAACGTGCTGCAGAGCCTGCGCCTGCTGGCTGACGGGGCGCGCAGCTTCAACGACCACTGCGCAAGGGGCATCGAGCCCAATCGCGAGCGCATCGCCGCCCTGGTGGCCGATTCGCTGATGCTGGTGACGGCGCTCAACCCGCATATCGCCTACGACCGTGCCGCCGAGATCGCGAAGAAGGCGCACCGCGAGGGCAGCACCTTGCGCACGGCGGCACTGGCGTTGGGTTACGTGACGGCAGAGGAGTTCGATGCCTGGGCGCGGCCGGAACAGATGACGGGGCCAGAGTGCGCGGCCTGAACTGACGACGGGGCCCGGCGCGTAGAATCGGGATTGGGCTGCGCCCTTCGCGGCCGCGATCAAGAAGACCAAGAAGCAGCGAAGACGGCAACCGGAGTCGGCATGGACCTGCGGCCCATCATCAAGGAGATCGGGCGCGGCGCGCACGGCGCGCGCGAACTGCCCGAGGACGTCGCCAAAAGGCTGTTCGGCGTTCTGCTGGA
>VGIE01000528.1 GCA_016867955.1 Betaproteobacteria bacterium | reverse complement strand
GCCCTGTTTCGAGAGGTCGACGGCCTGGCCGATGTTCTGCTGGGCCTGCTCCAGCGTCTTCTCGCCCTGCTCGATCTCCTGCTTCTTGGCCGCCTCCGCGGTAGCGGCTACGCTCATGCTGTCGACGCCACAGCCGGCGACCAGGGCGATGAAAATCAGAAGGATGCTTTTCATGAGTGCATGCCCCCCCCGGATCAAGGTTGCCTCACGGCTGACCGCACCTTGCAGGCGCGCATCCTCCGAGCACTGCTAGCCAAAGACGATCACCCCGCGCGCGTTGCGTCCCGCCTCCAGGTCGGCAAAGGCCTGCGGCGCTTCGTCGATGCCGTAGCGGCGGGTGATGAGTTCGTCGAGCTTCAGCGTCTTGGAATGGTACAAGCCAATCAGGCGCGGGAAGTCCTCGAGCGGCCTGGCGCTTCCGTAGTAACTGCCGGTCAGGGTCTTTTCCTCGAACGTGAGCGAAGCCGTCTTCACCGACGTGGCATCCTCTCCGCGGGCGACCCCGACCACCACGGCCTTTCCGCCCCGGCGCAGCGCGCGGTAGGCCTGTTCGACCATCTTGCCCATGCCAATGCACTCGAATGCATAGTCAGCGCCGCCCCCGGTGATCTTTTTCACCGCTTTCACGAGGTTCTCTTCACGGCCGGCATTGATCAGGTGCGTTGCGCCAAATTGCCTCGCCGTCTCGAGCTTGTGGTCGGCGAGATCCACGGCGATGATGACGGCCGCTCCGGCAATGACGCAGCCCTGGATGACGTTCAGCCCCACGCCGCCAGCGCCGATCACCAGCGCGCTAGCGCCCGCCTCCACCCTGGCGGTGTTGATGGCCGCGCCCACGCCGGTCATCACGCCGCAGGAGATCAGCGCGGCCTGCGGCATCGGCATGCCCGGCGCGATCCTGACCGCGTTGTTCACGTTCAGCGTTGCGTACTCGGCCATCACCCCGCAGGCGGAGAAGATATTGAGCGGCAACCCCTGCGCATCGGTCGTGCGCAGCGTGCCGTCGGGCAGCGTCGCGAAGGTGCGCGCGCCGACATCGCACAGGTTCGGCCGCCCGCCGAGGCAGTAGCGGCACTTCCCGCACATGTTGACGAAGGAACTGATCACCGCATCGCCCACCGCAAAACCGGTCACGCCCTCGCCGACCTCCACCACCGTGCCGGCCCCCTCATGGCCGAGGATCATCGGCAGCGGCGCGGCGATGGTGCCGTTGATCGCGGACAGGTCACTGTGGCACACGCCGCAGGCCGCGACCTTCAGCATGATTTCATCGCGCCGCGGGGATTCGACGTCGATCGCCTCCACCACAACCGGCCGGTTAGCCTCCCGCGCCACTACCGCCTTGCCGCGACGTGTCATATTCCCTCCCCTGCTCTGCTGCCCCCGGCAACGGAGGGGGCCCTTGCGCCAGGTCCCGCGATTGCGTCCTGCCTTGGCGTTGCGAAGGTGTCTGTGCCGGCATGCCGGTTGCCGCGGCGTTCAACCGTCCCCCCTCCCCAAGCAACCCGCCTTCTTGAACCCGTCGGCGTGTGCTAAAAGTATAGCGACAGTCGCTGGGGCGCAGCGGCCAATCGCGCGTTGGCGATGTTTCCGCGCATCGAAGGGGTAGATGACATGACGGCACTTGCGGGAAAGGTCGCCCTGGTCACCGGCGGCGCTTCGGGCATCGGCCAGGCCACGGTTAGCGCGCTGTTGCGCAGCGGCGCGGCGGTGGCCGTGCTGGACCGCGACGGAGCGGGAGCCTATGCCGTTGCCGAAGAAGGCCGGCACGATGGCGGCCGCACCATGGCACTGATGTGCGACCTTGCGGTGACCTCGAGCATCCCGTCCGCCGTTTCCCAGGTCCTCAGCGAACTTGGCCGCATCGACATCCTGGTCAACTGCGCCGGATTTACCGGCGACGTCCACACCCTTCTCGACATGGACGAAGCAACCTGGGACATCGTGCACACCGTTAACCTCAAGGCCCCCATGCTGCTCATGAAGCATGTCGCAAAGCACATGATCGAACGCGGCGGCGGCGGGCGCATGATCAACGTGACTTCGAGTTCGGCCTTTCGCGCGCGCGCGCGCGTCGCCTATGCCAGCGCCAAGGCCGGGCTGGTGCACCTCACCCGCTGCGCCGCCGCAGAACTCGGGCCACACGACATCAACGTGAACTCGGTGGCGCCCGGGCTGACCGCCAC
>VGIE01000527.1 GCA_016867955.1 Betaproteobacteria bacterium | reverse complement strand
CGGCACGAAGTAGCGCAGGAACACCAGGTAACCCGCAAACCACAACAGCGTGGGAATGCCCAGGCGCCAGTCGGCCATGGCCATCAGCACCAGTGCGCTGAGGCCGTAGACGATAATGTAGAACACCGCGCGGATGCTCGACATGACGCTCTCGCGCAGTGCGTTGGCGGTCTGCATGGCGCGGTTGGCGATGCGGCCGGCGAAATCGTTCTGGAAGAAGGGCAGGCCTTGGCGGATGACATGCCAGTGGCTCTGCTAACGGATCCAACGGATCAGGCTGGTGGCGCCCGGGATCAGCACGTTCTGCCGGATCACCATGTCGGCCAGCATGACGAGCGGGCGCTCGATGAGCACCAGCAGGTACCAGCCCTTGATCTGGCCCACGAAGTGCCAGTAGAAGGCCACGAGGCCGGGTGGTGGCTCACCCGGGCCGGTGGTGGCCGTCCCACGGATGCGGGAATGCAGGTAGCTGAACATCCGGGGTCCAGCCCTCCTCGGCTCAGCTGGCGGCGACAGGTTATTCCAGCGCGGTTTCCATCGCCTGCAGCAGGATTTGCTCCGGCTGCGCGCTAGATACCGCGATGCGGCGGTTGAAGATGAAGGGTGGTACGCCCCCCACGCCAAGCTCGCGGGCGCGCGCGTCCTCCGTGCGCGGTCTGCGCGCGCATTTCCGGGTCGGCCAGGCATTCGCGGACCGCGGCCTCAGCCAGACCCGCACCAACGGCGATGCGGAGAAGGGCGTCTTCCTGTGTCAGGTCTTCGCCGCCGATGAAATAGGCGCGAAACACCGCCTCCAGCATGCCGTGCAGGCCGGCCAGCGCCACCAGGCTGTGCGCGACGAGGGTATTGGGCTGGCGTACCACCCGGTCGAACGCGAAGGGAATGCCGACTTCCCTGCAAGCGGCGGCCACGCGCGCGTAGATGACCGCCATGTTGGCGGTGCCAAACTTCTGTTCAAGGTAGGTGCCGCGGTCGATGCCTGCGGCCGGCATGTCCGGGTTGAGCTGGAATGACCACCAGCGCACTTCCGGCGCTGGCGAACCCGGATGCTGTTCGCGGTAAAGCCGGAGCGCGCCCTCGAGGCGGCGCTTGCCGATGTAGCACCAGGGGCAGACGACATCGGAAATGACGTCGATCGACAGGGCGGCTTTGGCCATGGCTGGGGTTTCCGGAGATCATGCGAAAGGCGGCCTACCTGCATCGGCGGGGCCGGGAACACAGGCATGCTAGCGCAATCCGGCGGCGGCACGCCGGGCGCGCGGCCCGCAGTCAGGGAAACCCGTGCACCGGGAACTCGCGGGCACGGGTGGGAATCGCGAGCGTCAAAAAGCGTTGAACACTGGCTCGCGACGTCTTGCACGGTATCGACGGCCTGCGCCAGCGGGGTCCAGTGAGTGGGAGAGCACCCCGCTCGCGCCTGAAACCGCTTGGTGCGCTTAACAATGCGAGGGAGGAAAGCGATTAAAGAACATCGCGCCCGCTTCAACGGCAGGTTTCTTGCGGTGTCCGATCAATCGTAGTTCCCTTAGAATGGCCCGCCTGCCGCAGGCAATCTTCGTTCCACTCCATTGCCGTTCGCCATCGGTCAGTAACCATGAACAGCTACGCCTGCTTCTCCGCCGGCTTTGCCGGCAATCTCTCCAAGACCGTCCTCGAGGACGCCGGGCGCGCCTACAGCTTCTCGGACCTGGAGCGCGAGTCGGCCCGTTACGCCGCGTTCTTCCGCGGCCTCGGCCTCGCGCCGGGTGACCGCATCGCGGCGCAGATCGACAAGTCGGCCGACGCAGTCTTCCTGTATCTGGGCGTGCTGCGCGCGGGACTGGCCTACCTGCCGCTCAACACGGATTACCAGCGCGGCGAACTGGCTTATTTCATCGGTGACGCGGAGCCGAGCGCGGTAATCTGCCGCAGCAGTACCGCCAACCTCTTCGGCGAACTGTTGCAGGATGCTGTGGACGCTCGGCTGTTCACGCTGGATGCCTCGGGCGAAGGCACGCTGCGCGCCGGCGTCGCCGCCGTCCCCGCGGCGTCAGTGGTGGGCTTTCGCACCGTCGAGCGCGACGACGACGACCTCGCACTCATCATCTACACATCGGGCACCACCGGCCGCTCCAAGGGCACCATGGTCACGCACGGCAACATCGGCTCGAACGCCGCGGTGCTGAAGGACTTCTGGCGCATCACCGCCGACGA
>VGIE01000526.1 GCA_016867955.1 Betaproteobacteria bacterium | reverse complement strand
GAGGAGATCTCGGATGCGTTCTGGAAGGCCTACCTCGGCCCCGAACGTGGTCTCGAGTACCTGAAGAAGCATGGCGTGGTCACCTACCCGAAATCGGTAAAGGAGCGCTATTGGGGCAATTTCGCGCACGTGCGCATCCCGATCTACTTCGAGTGGTTCCCACGCGTCGGTGCAGAGCTGAACGAGGCCATGGACGACCACCACGTGCCGCACGATGCGCGCCCCGACACCGAGGACTACGTGCCGCTGCCCGACTGGAAGCCGTGCCCGGCCTACGAGGAGCCGAGGAAGGAATACGACCTCTACTTCATCACCCACAAGCACACGCTGATGATGGGCAGCAGCAGCATGACCTACAACAACGCCTGGCTGGACGAGATCGCCGAGCTGCAGGACCCCTGCTGCCACTACCTGACCATCAACCATCAGGTCGGCCGCGACAAGGGCCTCAAGGACGGCGACTGGGTGTGGGTGGAGGGCGCGGCGACGGGCAATCGCGTGCCGCGCGCGTGCGGTTGTCCTCCTGCATCCATCCGGAGGTCATCGCCACGGCCAACAACGGCGGGCACTGGGCCAAGGGCCTGCCGCTCGCCTCGCAGGAGGGCAAGGGCGTGAACTGGCAGTGGATGCTGGGCGAGAACATGAAACAGACGCGCTGCGGCGTCACGGCCAATCCGGACCTGTGCGCCAAGGTCAAGCTGATCAGAATGGAAGCAGGGGAGAGGGCGCAATGACAAGACTCGGCATGGTCATCGACCTGAAGAAGTGCACCGGCTGCTACGCCTGCTCGATCGCGTGCAAGGCCGCCAACAACACGCCGCCGGGCGTCACCTGGGCGCGGGTGCTGAAGAAGGAAACCGGCGAGGACGCGCCGGGCGAGCGTGTGACGCTGCCCGTGCTCCGCATGCACTGCGCCATCCGCCCTGCGTGAAGGTGTGCCCGGCGGCCGCGACGTTCAAGTTGTCGGATGGCGTGGTAGTGGTTGACCCGGACAAGTGCGTCGGCTGCCGCTACTGCATGATGGCCTGCCCCTACGGTGCGCGCTACTTCTAGGCGAGCAGCGAGTTCTACTATGGCGAGGCCACCGACGCCGAGACCGCGGGCTTGCGCGACCATCCCAAGGGCGTGGTGAGCAAGTGCGACCTGTGCTCCAAGCGCGTGAAAGGCGGGCAGGAGCCGGCCTGCGTGGAGCCATGCCCGACCGACGCGCGCATCTACGGCGACTGGGACGATCCTCTCGGCAAGCTGATGCAGGCCTGCAAGGACCGCGACAGCACGCAGCTGCGGCCGGAGCTGGGCACCGACCCGTCGGTGCGATACCTGCGCTGAGGATGCGCTGACCCGGGGGCGACCCGTTTGCCCGCATCCCCCGGCTCCGGAGGATGCCTGGAGGGCGCCAGCTTCTCGGCGAGACGTGTCCGGCGGTTCGCGGATGCAGCGGGTAATGTGATCAAGTAAATGACAAAGGCCGGCAGCAGCCGGCCTTTACATTCTGATCGTGATCAGTGCGTCACGCCGCGGCGCGCTTCTTGTCGGCCTGTCCCAGGTAGTGGGAAATGACGTCCGGATCCTTGGCCAGGTCGGCGCTCGGCCCTTCGTGGACCACGCGGCCCTGCTCGAGCACGTAGCCGTGCCTAGTGGAGTGGAGCGCCGCGCGGGCATTCTGCTCCACCAGCAGGATGGTGAGGCCGTCGTCGCGGTTCAGTTCGCGCAGCGCCGAGAGCACCTGCTTGGCGAGCATCGGCGACAGGCCGAGGCTGGGCTCATCGAGCAGCAGGAGGCGCGGTGCGCCCATCAAGGAGCGGCCGATGGCGAGCATCTGCTGCTGGCCGCCGGAGAGCGAGCCCGCTCGCTGCTGGTTGCGCTCCTCCAGGATGGGGAAGAGCTGGTAGATGCGCTTCAGGTCATGGGTGGGCTTGCGGCCATGCTGCGCAGTGACACCCAGCTGCAGGTTCTCCAGCACCGTGAGATCGCCCAGGATCTGGCGGCCTTCGGGCACCTGCAGCAGCCCCGCGCGCGAGATGCGGAAGGCGGCTGCGTTGGTGATGTCGCTGCCCTCGAGCCTGATGCTGCCACGGGTCACGCCGATCAGCCCGCTGATACAGTTGAGCATGGTGGACTTGCCCGCGCCATTGGGTCCGATGATGGCCACCATCTCGCCCTGGTCCACCTTCAGCGAGACGCCGTGCAGCACCTCGTTTCCGCCGT
>VGIE01000525.1 GCA_016867955.1 Betaproteobacteria bacterium | reverse complement strand
AGCGGCCCAGCGCGGCCCGGCACTTCGCCCCGGACCAGCTCGCAGCGCGGCAGCCGGTCCATGTCGAGCGATTGGTACAGTTCGCGCGTGGTCACGAGGTCGTAGCCCTGCGATTTCCATCCGGAGAGCAATGCGTCAAACACCGGCGCGAGCTTGCCGCCCTCCAGCTCCGCGTGCAGGGTGTAGACATGGCCATGGCCGTGCGCGGGGGGCTGCATGGTGAGGTCGAGCAGGCGGTTGGCGACATTGTCGGCGGTGATGCCGTCGCGGCCGATGAGTTCGTCCAGCGTCGGCAGCGTGGTGGGCAGCTGCGGGCAGGCGACGATCTCGGCGCGAATCAGCGGGATGAAGGGCTGCGTGCCGCGCGCATCCGAACAGTAGTGGAAGCCCAGCTGCTGGGTGAGCCGCACTGCGTGGATGTTCATCTGCCAGCCGGCCGCGCCATGGGTGCGCGCGGGCTCGCCGAAGACGGTCTCGAAGCGCTGCATGGCGAGGCGCATCTGTCGCAGGGTCCACGCTGGGCCGGCGCCGGCGACACCGTCCTGCCATTTCACGTGATCCCAGGTGTGGATGCCGACTTCGAAACCTGCTTCGCGCACTGCACGCAGGATGTCAACGCATTCCGCGCCGATGTCCGGTCCGGGCAGCAGCGTGCCGTAGAGCAGGGTCTTGAGGCCATAGTGCTCGAGCACCGAGGTGCGCGAGACCTTCTTCATGAAACCCGGCCGGAAGGCGCGCTTGATGGCGCGCCCGGTGTGGTCGGGGCCGAGGCTGAACAGGAAGGTCGCCCGGGCGTCGTGCGACTGGAGCATCTCCATCAGTCGCGTCACGCCCTCGCGGGCGCCGCGATAGGTGTCGACGTCGATTTTCAGCGCCAGCGGGGCAATGCCGGTGCGCGGCGCCGTCTTTCCCGGGAGGTTCAGCAAGGGCGGACGATCATTATCAGTTTTGTTTTGTACCTAGCCATGCCATTGCCACCGAACGATTATTATTATCATGGACGTGGGCCAGTCCGGGCTAGTCGACCAGGCTGCGTGCGGCGCCGACATCGCCGCGGTAGGCATCGAAGATGCGCTTCAGGGCTTGCTTCATGGTGAAGCGTGGCCGCCAGCCCAGGTCGGCCATGGTGTTGCTGATCCTCGGCACGCGGGTCTGCACGTCCTGGTAACCCTTGCCGTAGTACAGGTTCGCCGAGACCTCTTCCAGCTTCACCTTCTTCGCGCTCGCGCGGTACTCGGGATAGGTGGCGGCCAGTTCCAGCATCATCTCGGCCAGCTCCTTCACGGAGAAGTTGTTCTTCGGATTGCCGATATTGTAGATCCTGCCGCTTGCCACGCCGTTCTTGTTCTCGATGATCTTCATCAGCGCCGCGATGCCGTCGTCGACATAGGTGAAGGCGCGCTTCTGCGTGCCGCCGTCGACCAGCTTGATCGGCTCGCCGCGCACGATGTGGCCGAAAAACTGGGTGATGACGCGCGACGAGCCCTCCTTGGCGGTGTTTATGGAGTCGAGGCCCGCGCCGATCCAGTTGAACGGCCGGAACAGGGTGTAGTCGAGGTCCTGCTGCATGCCATAGGCGTGGATGACGCGGTCCAGGAGCTGCTTGGAGCAGGCGTAGATCCAGCGCGGCTTGTTGATGGGGCCATACACCATGGGCGAGGAGTCGGGGTCGAACTCGCCGTCTGCGCACATGCCGTAGACCTCGGAGGTCGAGGGGAAGATCAGGCGCTTGCCGCGCTTGACGCAGGCGCGCACGATGGGCAGGTTGGCCTCGAAGTCGAGCTCGAACACGCGCAGCGGCTCCTTGACGTAGGTGGCCGGCGTCGCAATGGCCACCAGCGGCAGCACGGTGTCGCACTTCCTGATGTGGTACTCGATCCACTCGTGGTTGATGGTGATGTCGCCCTCGAAGAAGTGGAAGCGCTTCTCCCTCAGCAGCCCCTCGATGCGGTCGGTCTGCATGTCCATGCCGTAGACCTCCCAGTCGGTTTGCGCGATGATGCGCCGCGACAGGTGGTGGCCGATGAAGCCGTTGACGCCGAGGATGAGGATTTTTTTCATGTTGCGGGCCTTGGTGTTCAGAGCAGGGGAATCTTGTCGTTGCCGATGGCGTCCGGCGCCAGCGCGCCCTGGAGTTCGAGCAGCCGCAGCACGCCGCCATCGCCGCAATCGGCATAGTACTCACCGCCCTCGCAATATAACCCGGGGCCGC
>VGIE01000524.1 GCA_016867955.1 Betaproteobacteria bacterium | reverse complement strand
CGGTCCGCGGCCCGGGCAATGCGCGGAGCGGCCCATGCAGGCTCGGCAACGGACCGGGATTGGCACATTTTCTGCTGAAACGAGTCGCGTCGAGGCGTCGTTTCGAAGGCCCCAGGTTAGCTTTCCGTTGATTGTTCAATTCCCTTCTGAGGAGCGTTTTCGATGTCACTGTCCGCCAACGATGTACTGAAGATGATCAAGGACAAGGAGGTCAAGTTCGTCGACCTTCGCTTTACCGACACGCGCGGCAAGGAGCAGCACGTGCAGGTGCCGGCCAAGCAGTTCACGAACGACAAGTTCGAATTCGGCCACGCGTTCGACGGCTCATCGATCGCCGGCTGGAAGGGCATCGAGGCGTCGGACATGCTGCTGCTGCCCGATGCGGACTCTGCGCGGCTCGATCCGTTCACCGACGAGCTGACGCTCAACGTCACCTGTGACGTGCTCGAGCCCTCCGATATGAAGGGTTATGACCGCGACCCGCGTTCCATGGCCAAGCGCGCCGAGTCCTTTCTCAAGTCGAGCGGGCTGGGCGATGTGGCCTACTTCGGCCCCGAGCCGGAATTCTTCATCTTCGACGGCGTGACCTGGAACGTGGACATGTCGGGCTGCGGCGTGAAGATCAAGTCGGAGGAAGCGCCGTGGTCGACCAATATCGACTACGAGGGCGGCAACATGGGCCATCGACCGCCGGTCAAGGGTGGATATTTTCCGGTCGCACCGGTGGATTCGCTGCAGGACATCCGCAATGCCATCGCGCTGGCGCTGGAGTCGCAGGGGGTCGAGGTCGAGGTGTTCCACCACGAAGTGGCTGCAGCCGGCCAGTGCGAGATCGGAACGCTGTTCAACAGTCTGGTGAAGCGTGCCGATTGGACGCAGATCCTGAAGTACAGCGTGTGGAACGTAGCGGCGGCCTACGGCAAGACCGCCACCTTCATGCCCAAGCCGGTGGTTGGTGACAACGGCTCCGGCATGCATGTGCACCAGTCGGTGTGGAAGGACGGCAAGAACCTGTTTGCAGGCAATGGTTATTCTGGCTTGTCCGATTTCGCCCTGTACTACATCGGTGGCGTCATCAAGCACGCCAAGGCGCTGAACGCCATCACCAATCCGGGCACCAACAGCTACAAGCGCCTGGTCCCCGGCTTCGAGGCGCCGATCAACCTGGCCTACTCGGCGCGCAATCGCTCTGCCTCCATCCGCATCCCGTTTGTCAACAACCCGAAGGCGCGTCGCATCGAGGTGCGTTTCCCGGACCCGACGGCGAATCCCTACCTGGCGTTCTCCGCCATGCTGATGGCCGGCCTCGACGGCGTCCAGAACAAGATCCACCCCGGCGACCCGATCGACAAGAACCTCTACGACCTGCCGCCCTCACAGGCCAAGAAGGTGCCGAACGTGTGCTCGTCCCTGGACCAGGCGCTCAAGGCACTGGACAAGGATCGGGCCTTCCTCACCAAGGGGGGTGTGTTCAGCGACAACTTCATCGATGCCTACATCGCGCTGAAGATGGAGGAGGTCACGCGCTTTCGCATGACGACCCATCCGGTCGAGTTCGACATGTACTACAGCCTGTAGACGCGGCAAGGCGTAGCGAGGGGAACAACGCCCCTCGTGCGCCGTGCTCAGGTACGTCTGATGGTCAGCGGGTGCGGGGCGCAAGGTTGGTCGGCATCGCGGACAGCGGCGCCAAGGCTTGGAGAAGGACGGGAATGCGTAAAATATTTCCCGTCCTTTTTCATTTGTAATCAGAGGTTTCTTCCCATACACTTAAAGTTCTCTCTGGAAATGCCGACGCTGGCTCTCATTCATGAACATTGCCGGACGCTTGTTGGGAAGCCTCATCCTGCTCGCCGGGGGCGTTCAGTCTGCGCACGCGCAGATCTATCGCTGCGTGGACCCGTCCGGTCACAGCACCTAAACCAACTACAAGGAGGGGCACGGCAACCTCAAGTGCACGCTGGTGCAGCGGGAGGTTTCGGTGGTCCCTGCGCAGACGCCCGCGTCCGCCCCGGCGCAGCCGGCTTCAAAATCGGCGAGTCCGGCCGCCAAATCGGGGGGGGCCACGGCATCGCCCCCGGGTTTGGCGGCGCGCGGCAGTGGGACAGCCCAGCGTGTTGACCCCGCGACGCAAAAAAACCGCGGCGGCGACAGGCGGAGCATCCTTGAAGAGGAATTGCGCAGCGCCGAGAGGGAGCTTGAAACGGCCAAGA
>VGIE01000523.1 GCA_016867955.1 Betaproteobacteria bacterium | reverse complement strand
TCACGGCGATACGCTCCAGCTCCAGATCGGCGAGCGCGATGCGCATCGACGGAGTCATGCGTGGTGCATCCACGCGCTTGCATTCCACCCCGAACAGCTTGCCGCGTTGGTGGAGCAGCAGGTCGATCTCTGCGCCCTGATGGGTCGCCCAGTACGAGGCTTCAGTATGCGGTTCGGTGGCGAGCACCTGCTCGATGGCGAACCCCTCCCAGGAGGCCCCGAGTTTGGGGTGGTGAAGCAACGCGGAGTGATCCTCGATGCTCAGGAGCTCGTGGAGCAGCCCGGAGTCGCGCACGTAGACCTTGGACGATTTGACTTGCCGCTTGCGCAAGTTCGCGTGCCATGGCTGTAGCTGGCGCAGAAGCAGTGCGTCGGTCAACAGGTCGAGATAGCTTCGCACCGTAGGCTCGGTCACGCCCAGCGCGCGTGCCGGATCGGCGTTGCTCCATATCTGGGCGTGGTAATGCGCCACCATGGTCCAGAAGCGGCGCATGGCGGTGGCGGAAACCCGCACGCCCCACTGCGGCAGGTCGCGCTCGACCAGGGTGTCGATGAAGTTCCGCCGCCAGCGGACGGAGCGGTCCTCGTTGGGCGCGAGCAGGCTGTCGGGGAAGCCGCCGCGGCGCCACAGATCCTCTGCGATTCCGGTATCGACCTCGTCGAGCGCGAATCCGCCCATGCGCAGATGCTCCACACGGCCTGCGAGGCTCTCGGAGCTCTGGCGCAGCAGCGATCCCGACGCGCTGCCGAGGATGAGAAAGCGCGCCGGCTGCGGACGCCGGTCCGCGAGCACACGCAGGAGCGGAAAGAGGTCCGGCGCCCGCTGCACTTCGTCGATCACCACGAGGCCGGCGAGCGGTTCGAGCGCCGTCATGGGCTCTTCGAAGAGCGCACGGGTGCGCGGATCCTCCAGATCGAAGTAAGTGGGTGCCGCAGGATCGAGCATCTGGCGGGCGAGCGTCGTCTTTCCGCACTGGCGTGGGCCGGTCAGTACCACGACCGGCCGACGTTCGAGCGCGGCGCGCAGCGCTTGTTGGAGACGGGGGCGGGCGACGATCACGAACGGACATTACCATGAAAAAGCAAAACGACACTTTCGTTTTTAATGGTGGAGTCCGGTGCGTAGTCAGGTTATCACCCTCGGTGGATTCAACCGATTGTTTCCAGTCCGGTTGCCAGTTGGCAGACGTCCTTGCGACAGCCGAATTCGCGGGCACACTGCCGGTTCGTGACTGGAGGTGGTCTACGGCGCATTGTGGCAACTCCGCAGCGCGGCAGGTGTGACCCCAGAAACGCCAGTTGACCGCTCGTCGTACGACTAACTGGCCGTGAGATCAGTCGGTTATCGTTGTTCAACCCCGAGCTTTCTTTGTCACGGCGCTATCGGGCGGATCTGGCGGCGCATGGCTGTGGTGCTCCTCCCTTGATGGAATGACCATTCCGTCTCGTCGCGCCTTGCTCCGCGCCACCATGACCGTACACTCCAGCCCGTCCAACGGCCGTATCCGGGGCGACCAACTGCCATTTAGTACGCGCATGCGTACACACTCACCGCTACGCATCTGGAGCCGCTTGACTCACAAGGCTCGGCCGCGATTCAACTGCTTCTTAATTGGTCGTGTCCACTGGCCGTCGACGGCTGGCATGACCGGCGCCAGCCGCTTTGTTCCACGTGGAACATCCGCGCCCGGACAGGCCGATTCCGAGGCTGTTCCACGTGGAACATCGCGCCGGAATCGGAGTCAGGCTGATCAGTACGGCGAATCGCTGTATGATCTCGCCCTCCCCATTCCCGCCCTTTTCGCAACCCGGCCATGCAGTTTCCGGATTCCTTCGACGTCATCGTGGTGGGTGGCGGCCATGCCGGTACCGAGGCGGCGCTCGCCTCGGCCCGGATCGGCCGCCGGACGCTGCTGCTGACGCATAGCCTGGAAACCCTCGGGCAGATGTCCTGCAACCCGTCGATCGGCGGCATCGGCAAAGGGCATCTGGTAAAGGAAATCGACGCCCTCGGCGGCGCGATGGCCGCCGCCACCGACGAAGCCGGCATCCAGTTCCGGATCCTGAATTCGAGCAAGGGTCCCGCCGTTCGGGCGACGCGCGCGCAGGCCGACCGTGTGTTGTACCGGAAAGCCATCCGCCGGCGCCTGGAAAACCAACCCAATCTCTGGCTGTTCCAGCAGGCGGTCGACGACCTCGTCCTGGAGGGCGATGCCGTCG
>VGIE01000522.1 GCA_016867955.1 Betaproteobacteria bacterium | reverse complement strand
TCCGACTGGTAGTCCTTCACCGTCACGCTCGGCGGAAACGCCATCGTTTCCTCGCGGAAGCGGCCGATGTCGAACTGATGCGTGGCGGGCGCCTCGAACACGAGTTCGCCGCGCTGCTTGAGGACCGTTCGATAGTACGTGACCACCGCCACGAACGAGCCGGTCGTGCCGAAGAGGTAGTAGCGCTGGCCCCGGCCCGCGTCGTACGACGTCAGGTATTGCGCTTCTGGGTACAGCGCGACACCCAGTGTCGCTTCGGTCGGGATCGCTTCGGCCGCGACGGTGGCAGGTGCCTGGGGAGCCGCCGGGGCGGCCGGATCCGCCGGCCGCGGTGGTGCGCCGCCGCCTGGACGAGGGAACGGCTGAGGCGTCGGCTGCTGAACGAGCAGCGCCGACAGAAGCACCTGTAACACCAGCATAGACAGGATTATACCTGCCAGCCTTCGTCACGCCAGGAGCGGCAGGAACTCCACCGAGCCCGGCGGCGTCAGAAGTACTCGAGGCGCAGGTGCGGCGGCCCGGTGGCCGGGCAGTTCCGGGATCTCCGGGGGTAGCGGCGTAGGGATCGGCCACGATCGCGACCCGGCGTCCAGGGCTACGCGCGCTGCGCGCGGCGCCGGCGGCGCCCCTGGCCCCCGGGTCGCCCTCGTGGCGTGAGGCGCTGAGGTCCGCACGCGGACGCGTGCGGGCTTGCCCGCCAGCGTCGACGCCGAGTACAAGCGACGACCGGGAGGTCGTCGGTGCAGGACACGAAACTCTTCGAGACGATTTTGGGGATCGCGACGCCGTGGCGGATCAGCCGTGTGGCACTGGACACGACGGGCGAGCGCGTCGATCTGTGGGCGGAGCATGCGGACACGCGGTGGCCCTGCCCGGAGTGCCAACAGGACCTCGGGGGTCACGACCATGCCGACGAGCGGGTGTGGCGCCACCTCGATACCTGTCAGTACCAGACGTTCCTGCATGCCCGCGTGCCTCGCGTCGACTGCCCGACGCATGGCGTGCGGCAGGTGCGTGTGCCGTGGGCGGAGCCGCGGAGTCGCTTCACCGTGTTGATGGAGCGCCTGATCATCGATCTGATCCGGCAATGCAGTACGGTGAAGGGCGCGTGTGCGATCGCGCGCGTCACGTGGGATGAGGCGTGGGGCGTCATGTCGCGGGCGGTCACACGTGGCCGGGTGCGCAAACAGGCCCGCCCCATGCCGTACATCGGCGTGGACGAGAAAGCGTTTCGTAAAGGGCACCGCTACCACACGGTCGTGTGCGATCTTGAGCGGGCCACGGTCGAGTTCGTCGCCGAGGACCGGAAGATCGAGAGTCTCGGCACCTTCTACGATCAGCTCACGCCCGCCCAGCGCGAGGCGCTGCAGGGGGTCGCGATGGACATGTGGGAGCCGTACATCCAGGCGACGCGCACCCGTCTCCCCGACGGCGACCAGCGCATCGTCTTCGACCGCTTCCACATCATGCGCGAGATGACCAAGGCCGTCGACACCGTGCGCAAGCAGGAGCATCGTGGATTCCTGCGCGACGACGGCGAGTCGCCGTTGACCAAGACGAAGTATCTCTGGTTGTTCAGTGAAGAGCGCCTCCCTGAACGACATGCCGACACCTTCGCCGCCGTGCAGGCGCTCGAGCTCAAGGTCGGACGGGCCTGGGCCATCAAGGAAGGGCTGCGCACGCTCTGGACGTTTCGCCAGGACGCGGCGGTGCGTCGCTTCTTCAAGCGCTGGTACGGCTGGGCGATGCGCTCACGCCTCGACCCGGTGAAGAAGGTCGCGCGCATGATCCAGCGCCATCTCGACGGGGTGTTGCGCTACGTGCCGCACCCGATCACCAACGGTGTCGCCGAAGGCTTGAACAGCAAGATCATGAGCATCAAGCGCAAGGCCGGTGGCTTTCGCAACGCCCAACACTTCACGACGGCCATCTACTTTCACTGCGGCGGGCTGGATCTTTACCCACGCTGATCCCGGATGAGGCTAAACTAATTCCATGGTTCTGAAGGCGCGTTCCGCAGTTTTCACCGTCGTTCTGCTTGTCATGGCGGCGGGGGCCGCATGCAGCCAGGAGCCTGCGGCCCGCGAGTACCCACTGCAGGGGCAGATCCTCAAGATCGAGTCATCCGGCACGCAAGCATCCATCAAGCATGAGGAAATCGTCGGCTTCATGCAGGCGATGACGATGGACTACAAAGTGAGGGAGGCCAAGCAGTACGAG
>VGIE01000521.1 GCA_016867955.1 Betaproteobacteria bacterium | reverse complement strand
TTCGGTCGCGCTCCAGTTTCCCGATCTCGCGGTCCAGCAGCTCGACCACGCGATAAGAAAACTCGGCTTGCGGGGCGTGGCGGTCGGTGCGAGCTGTGCCGGGGACGAGTTCTCGGATCCGAAGTTTCACCCCTTTTGGGCGAAGGCCGAGGAACTGGGTATTCTCGTCTTTATTCATCCGCAGAGCACACCCGAGCTTTCGAAGCGATTCAGAGGGAACGGCTGGCTAGCGAACACTATCGGCAATCCACTTGATACGACGATCTGCTTGTCGCACCTTATCTTCGAGGGGACGCTCGATCGTTTTCCGGGGCTCAAGATTTGCGCGGCCCACGGCGGTGGTTACCTACCCTCGTATGCGCCACGATCAGACCATGCCTGCCGCGTCGGTCCCGATCAATGCACCCCCAGCATTCAACTCAAGAAGAATCCCACCGACTACCTCCGCAGCCTCTATTTCGACACGCTGGTGTTCACGCCTGAAGCCTTGAGGCACCTTGCTGCCGAAGTCGGCCCAAGCCAACTCGTCATTGGTACTGATCATCCAATCCCGTGGAGCCCAGACCCGATTGGTCACATCATGAGTACGCCGGGGTTTAGCGACGACCAGCGCATCGCAATGCTCGGCGGAACGGCTGCAAAGCTGCTCGGAATCAAGAATGAGTGATGAGCGAAATGTGTGATGGGGATCGGCAGCCCGCCTGAGCTATTCAGATCGTCAGCGCCCACAGCCTTCGACCGTCGATCAATGCTTCGGCCACGTATTCCATTGATCAGCTCTCTTTTGGCGCCTGGGGCAGAGGCTTCACGAGCCGCTCGGCAAGACCGATGCGCTTTCTTTTCCTCACCATGCTTGCCGGTTCCCGGATTCAAGATGTACCATGATTCGATCGCGCTGGTCCCAACCCAACTCCCTCAAAAGAGGCCATCATGAGAAAAATGAGCAAGCTCTGCTCAATGGTTCTGGCTGCATCTGCTGTCATGGCCATGGCGCCTGCGAGCTTCGCGCAAGCGCCACAGGTCTTTACTTTCAAGTACGCCAGCGACAGTCCGCCGCCAGAGAACAACCCCTACACGGCCGCTCAAGACGCTTGGATGGTAGAGGTGGAGAAGAAATCCAATGGTCGCATCAAGTTTTCGCGCTTCTGGGCGCAAACCTTGGTGCCGAGTGCAGACCAGTTGAGGGCTGTGGGCGCCGGAATTGCGGACGTCACTACCATCCTGTCTGGGTTCTGGCCAGCGGACATCCCGCTCAGCAACGTGGCGTGGCTTCCGGGCGTTACCACCGACTCCTGGTCGGGCATGATGGCGCTCCGGGATCTTGTCAAGAAGCATCCCGCCTTCATGCAGGAGTTGGAGGTGAGAAACAAGATCAAGTATATGACCGGCTCGGCGGTCGGCCCCGCTGGACTCATCACCACGCGTCCGGTGCGAACACTGGACGACCTCAAGGGAATGAAGATCATCAGCATAGCGGGGCCGCTCTCCGATTGGCTCAAGGCCCTAGGAGCCGTTGCGGTATTCATTCCCGCGCCAGAGCGCTACGATGCGCTCTCGCGCAAGACCGTTGACGGATTTACCGGGCAGCCGATCAACATCAGTGTATTCCGTTACTACGAACCGGCGAAGTACTACATCGATTCGTTCCTCGGCAGTGGCTCTCACTACATCGCGATGAATCTTAGTTCCTGGAACAGATTGCCCCAGGACCTAAAGAGAATTATTGAGGAGACGGAGACTTACGGAATTGAAGTAGCGGCACGAAAGTTCCAGTATGAGGGATACCCCCAAAAGATCAACGACGTCATGAAACCGGCAGGAGTGCAGTTCACAGATCCGTCGCCCGCAGACGTGGTCAGGGCGAAAAAAGTGGCGCGCGAGGTGGTCTGGGAGAAATGGATCCGCGACAACGAAGCTAAGAAGCTCCCGGCGCGGGAGATATTCAACGACTTCGTTCTGCAATACAAGAAGTACGAGGCGGCAAGCCCCTTTAAAGGCCAATTCCCACCCTCGGTCTTGGATTAAGGCGGCCTAAGCCTTGAAGGACTTGCCGCGGGTCATCGGGCGAAGCTTCCTCTTCGTCGAAGAGAGCCTGATCATCGTCGCCGGGATGCTCGTGGTGGTGATGATGGCCGTAACGATGGCAGATGTCGTCATGCGATCGTTCTTCAACAAGCCGCTTGAGGGTGCGTATGAGATAACGGAATTCATGATGGGTGCCGTGGTATTTCT
>VGIE01000520.1 GCA_016867955.1 Betaproteobacteria bacterium | reverse complement strand
AGACCTGGCGCTGCGCCTTGCCCGGGCGATAGCCGGTCTGCGCCTGTCCAGCGGGCGGCACGAAGCCCTCGTTGACGGCAGCCAGCGCGCGCAGGTTCACGATCTGCACCGGCTGTGTGTTGAGGTAACCGTAGGTGCGGCGGTGCTCCTCGCCAAATGCCCGTTCCAGGACAGCCGGCACAGCCCCCGGCTCGACGCTGTCGGGCAGCGACACCAGAAGTTCGTACTGCTGCCCGAGGTAGCGCAGGTCGGCGAAGCGCCGCACGCTGATCTGCTCCCGCGCATAGCCCTGGGCTGCCAACGCCGTGATCGCGTTCTCCGCGATGCGTTCATACTGCCGGGCGAGGTCTGCGGAATCGACGTCGGCGAGGCGGCGCAGACAGGTCTGCACACTGCGCGCCTCCACCCGCGCCGTCAGCAGGCCGTAGGCACTGAACAAGCCGGGAAAGCGCGGGATCACGGCCTCCGGCATGCGCAACGCAAGCGCCAGGTTCGCCCCGTGCACCGGGCCGCTGCCGCCGAAGGCGAACAGGGTGAACTGCCGAAGGTCGCGCCCGCGCTCGGTGGATACCGCGCGCAGCGCCCGCATCATGGTGGCGTTGGCCACGGTGTGGATGGCGTACGCCGCCTTTTCCACCGACATGCCGGTTGGCCTGGCGATGCGCTGCTCGATGGCGCGCCAGGCCCCGTCGGGGTCGGGCTTGAGGATCCCGCGGCCGATGGCATCCGGATCCAGATAACCGAGGACCACGTTGGCGTCCGTGACGGTGGGTTCGATGCCCCCGAGCCCGTAGCACACCGGCCCGGGCGATGCGCCGGCGCTGCGAGGCCCGACCTGCAATGCGCCGCCGGCATCCAGCCAGGCGATGCTGCCGCCGCCGGTGCCGACCTCGGCGACATCGATCACCGGAAGCCGGATGAGGTAGCCGCCGCCGCGCAGGATGCGGCTGGCGGCGGAAATCTCGCCGCCGACTTCGAATTCGCCCGAACGGTGGTACTCGCCGCCCTCGACAAGTGCAGCCTTGGCCGTTGTGCCGCCCATGTCGAACGACAGCACGTCGCGGATGCCCGAATGGCTGGCGGCGTGGTTGACCCCCACCACCCCGGCGGCAGGGCCTGACTCGAGCAGGTGCACCGGCTGGCTGGCGCCCGCGCGCAGGTCCATCAGTCCACCGCTCGATTGCATCAGCAGGATGGGGGCCTCGATACCCTCGGCCAGGACACCGTCCCCGAGCGACGACAGGTAGCGATGCACCACCGGCTTGACGTAGGCATCGACCACGGCCGTGCTGGTGCGCTCGAATTCGCGGATCTCCCGCACCAGTTCCGAAGACTGCGACACGTGCACGGACGGAAACTCGTCCCTGATTAGTCGGGCCACCGCGTCCTCGTGCGCCGGGTTGGCGTAGCTGTGCAGGAAGGACACGGCGATGGAATTGATTCCCGTGGCGGTCGCCGCCCGAAGGACGTCGCGCACGGCATCCAGGGACAATGGCGTGTCCACCGTGCCAGTGGCATCCATGCGCTCGCCGACCTCGAAGACCCGCTCGCGCGGGATCAGTGCGGGCGGTTTTTTCCAGGTGAGATCGTAGAGGACCGGGAGCCTCAGGCGCCCGATCTCCAGCACGTCGCGGAATCCTGCCGTGGTGAGCAGCGCGGCTGTGGCGCCCTTGCGCTCCAGCACGGCATTGGTTGCGACTGTCGAGGCATGCACGAACAGGCCGACCGACTGCGGCTCAAGCCCTTCCTCGCCGATCAGGGCACGCAAGGCCTCGATGACGGAGCGTGCGTAGTTCTCGGGCGTCGACAGCACCTTGCGCGCGATCGGCGGCCGGCCTTCCGGACAGCAGATGATGTCGGTAAACGTGCCGCCGATGTCGACGGCAATCCTGCCCTGGGGACGCCCCCGGGTCGCTGCACTCACGCTGGTTCTCCTGTCAATCCGCGTGTCGATGGCGCGGTGGCGGCATTCCGTGCCTGTTGCACGATGCATTTTGCGACGTCCGGCATGGGGGAGCATGAGGGGCTGTTTCCCCTCGTCTGGGGCCCGGTCACTATTCCGCCCTGATGCCGGCGGCCTTGATGACCCTGGACCAGGTCGCGATCTCGTTCTGGATTAGCAGTCCGAAATCATCCGACGCCCCCCCGCCAGGCTCGATGCCGTCGTTGGCCAGGCGCTCGCGCATGTCGGGCGCTGCCAGCACGCGCGCCGTTTCCTGGTTGAGCCTGCGCACAATAGCGC
>VGIE01000519.1 GCA_016867955.1 Betaproteobacteria bacterium | reverse complement strand
GACAGGCTGCGCACCCTGTCGGGCCAGTCGAGCGCCATGCGATGCGCAACGCGCGCGCCGCGATCATGCCCTGCAACATGAAAGGCCGTGAAGCCGAGCGCCTGCATGACCTTGACCTGGTCGGCCGCCATCGCGCGGAAGGAATAGTTGGAATGGTCCGGCAGGTCCTTCGGCTTGGAAGAGTCCCCGTAGCCGCGCAGGTCGCCGCACACCACCGTGAATCTGTCCGCCAGCAGCGGCACGAGCCTGGCCCACTGGGTGACGTTCTGCGGGCAACCGTGCAGAAGCAACAGCGGCGGGCCGCTGCCGCCGTAGACGCAATTGATGTCAACGTCACCGGCATTGATCTTTGTGCGCGTGAATCCTTCAAACATTCCGCATGCTCCCGACCATCGCAGGCGCGGTGACTACACCGGCGCGAATTCGCATGCATTTTCGCACGTGTACGGGGGGCAGTGCATGGAACCGCGCTGCCTGAACGCCGCCTCTCGCCCCTGCGCTCGACCGCCCCCCGGCGCGCCGTCGTAACGGCAGTGGTGTATTCTTGACGTGCGGGGGCAAGCAGTGCGGGCGCTCCTGCCGCCCATCGTGGGAGAGCGTGCCATGCTTAAGGAATACGTGGTGGATGCCACGCGGATTCCCTGGAAATCCGGCGAAACCGAAGGCCTGACCTTTCAGTGCCAGGTGCTCCTGAGCGGCGAGGACGGCGGACCGGAAGCGCTGCGCTTCCGCTTCGACCCCACCTCCGCGGTCTATGCCCATATGCACCTGACCTCCCAGTTCCAGTTGCTCATTGCCGGCGGCATGGACATGCCCCGCGGCCAGATGAACCTGCGCCCGGTATCCGTCCACTACACCGACCACAATACGCCGTACGGACCCTTTTCATGCGCTCCGGGGCACGACATGCTGGTGCTGCACCCGAAATCGGGCGGCCTCATCTCCATGGCCCATCTCAACGCGCGCCGCAAGATCAACCTGCAGGCGCGTTTGCTTGTGGCGCACCTCGACGAGGCGAACTGGTGCGCGCTGCCCGAGGTGGCCGGCACCCGAGTGCAGTCGCTGATTCCGGCGGACCTGGGCCCGGAGGCGCTGGCGATCGAACTGCCTCCCGGGGCCACCATGCCGACTGCGCCGTCCGAGCATGGTCGCTATGAAGTGGTGATTGCAGGCTCGGTCGAGTGCCGGCGAGAATCGCTCGGCATCGCGGGCTTTCGCTATGTGCAGGGGGATGAAGCCCCGACCCCGCTGGCGGCCGGCCCGCACGGAGCAACCCTCATGCTGCTGTCATTCGATGCCGATGCGCTCGAAGGCGGGCTCACCGGCGAGGGCATCGCGGTCACCGCGGCCCAGGCCATGGCACGCGCCATCTGAGCGGCAGAGACACGGGAAAACGCCATGCACGAACCGACCGACAATCAGGCCGCGAAGGCCGGCGACGAGGCGCCGGCGATGACCGACCGAAGCAAGTTCATGGTCGCGGTATTCGCGGATTTCGTCTGCCCCTACAGCTTCATCACCATTGACCAGATGGACCGCCTCGGCGAGGAGTACGGCGTGCGCGTGCTGTGGCGGCCGCACTGGCTGCATCCCGATACGCCGCCGGAAGGCAAGCCATTCGACGGCGACCCCGCCGCGGTCGCGCGCCGCGCGGCCGTGATGGACTGGGTAAAGGAGATGTCACCGGAGCACACCGCCGGCATGCGCTTCCCGGACCACATGCAGAACAGCTTTCTCGCTTTCGAGGCCCTCGAGTTTGCGGTCGACCAAGAACGCTCCATGCCTTTCAAATCCGCCGTCTTCAGCCAGTTGTGGAAAGAGGGAGGCGACATCAGCAAGGTGGCCACGCTGCAGAAGGCCGCAGAAAGCTGCGGCCTTGACGCCGATGCGCTGGGGCAGGCGCTGCGGGCCCGCCAGTACTCGCAGCGTGCCATGGCGGCGGTAATGCAGGCGCGCAGCCTCGACGTTACCGCTACGCCGACCATGTTCATCGGCCGCACCCGCGTCAACGGCTGGCATTATTACGAAGTGATCCAGACTATCATCGAAAAACAGGGCATCATGCCCCTGGTCAGCGCCGGGGAGGTGCAGCAGCACTGACTCCCTGCGGCGAGCGCCGGGGAAAGAGACCACCGTGCGCCAGGGCGGTACAAGCACGCAGCGCAAGTGGCGGAAGCCAACCCCCTGCAATTCCCTCGGATGCGCAAGACCCCCCCCTGCTTCGCAACTGTCGCACGCCGCCAATCGAACAACACTTGAAGGTTGAACCCG
>VGIE01000518.1 GCA_016867955.1 Betaproteobacteria bacterium | reverse complement strand
GCCCGCCTCGAACTTCGGGAAGCCGGACTCGTCCATCGTCGGCACGTCCGGCAGCGAGGGATTCCGGCGCAGGCTCGTCACGGCGAGCGGCTTGAAGCCGCCGGACTTGATGTGCGGGAGCGCGGCGGGCAGGTTGTCGAACATGAGCGACAGGCGTCCCCCCAGCAGGTCCGCCTGCGCGGGCGCGCCGCCCTTGTACGGGACGTGGATGGTGGTGAGCCCGCTCGCCTGGTTGAAGAACTCCGCGGCAAGCTGGTTGGACGAGCCCACGCCCGCCGACCCGTAGTTGAGCTGGCCCGGCCGCGCCTTGGCGTGAGCCACCAGTTCCGCCACCGTCTTCACCGGCAGCGTGGGATGGACCACCAGCACGTTGGGCACCGCCGCCAGGAACGAGATGGGCGCGAAGTCCTTCACCGGGTCGAAGGGCAGCTTCTGCATCGACCCGCTGACCGAGAAGGGCCCGATGGCGCCCAGCACGATCGTGTAGCCGTCCGCCGGCGACTTGGCGACGATGTCCGAGCCCACGATGCCGTTCGCGCCGGGCTTGCTCTCGATCACCATCGGCTGGCCCATCGTCTCGCCCAGGCGCTGCGCCAGGGGCCGCAGGAGCAAATCCGCCGTGCCAGCCGAGGGATAGGGCAGCACGACCCGGACCGGTCGTGTCGGGAAAGCCTGCGCGAAAACGCCCTGCGCCAAGGAAACCAATGCCGCCGCGACCAGCCCGCCGATGATATGCCTGCGTTCCATGTGCCGTCCCCTTCAGGTTCGCCGCCAGCGTACGAGTCCTATGGATCGATGTCAAACTAGGATCGACAAGCCCAAACACGGCTACGGGAGCCCTGCCCCATGTGGTTGCGAAGCGATAACGCCGCCGGTGTCGATCCAGACATCCTGGACTTCCTGCGCGCGAACAACGAAGGCGACGCCCAGCCCTACGGCGACGACGAGCTCAGCAAGTCCCTCGACGCGCGGTTCTCCGCCTTCTTCGGCGCGCCGGTCCGCGTCTTCCCCGTGGCGAGCGGCACGGCGGCGAACGCGCTCTCCCTCTCGGCCATCGCCGGGCCCTTCGACCTCATCTTCTGCCACCAGGACGCGCACGCCTTCATGACCGAATGCGGCGCGACCGAGTTCTTCACCGGCGGGGCGCGCTTCCATCCGGTGCAAGGCACCGACGGACGCATCGACGCGAAGGCGATCGGCCCCGCAGTGCGCGGCATCGACATAAGCCGGGGGAATTCCTACCGCCCCGGCGCCCTTACCGTCACCCAGCTCACCGAGGCGGGCACTGCCTACCGGCTGGAGGCGATCCAGGCGCTCGGCGCGCTCGCAAAGGAAACCGGCCTGCGTTTCCACATGGACGGCGCGCGGCTGCCCAACGCCCTCGCCTTCCTCGGCCACACCCCCGACCAGATGACCTGGCGCGCCGGCGTGGACGTGCTCTCCTTCGGCGCCACCAAGAACGGTACGCTGTCCGCCGACGCCGTGATCTTCTTCGACCCCGCGCTCGCCGCCGGCTTCAAGCGGCGCATCAAGCGCGCCGGGCACGACCTTTCCAAATCGCGCTTCCTCGCGGCGCAGCTCCTGCGTTACATCGAAGAGGACCTGTGGCTGCGCAATGCGCGCTACGCCAACGCGCGCGCTGCCGAACTCGCCGCCATCCTGCAGAAGGTGCCCGGCGCGAAGCTGCTGCATCCGGTGGAAGGCAATATCCTCTTCACGTCCTTGCCGGATCGCGCCGTGGCCGCATTGGGAAAGGCGGGCCTGCGCCTGCGTTCCAAGGGCCGCACGCCGGAAGGCGACGAATGGTTCCGGATTGTGCCGTCGTACCGGACGGATCCAGAAGAAGTACGGGCTTTCGGGGCGGCGCTGGGGATGTAGGTTCCAGTGTTCCTCGCCGCCCGCCGCTACGTACCGCAAGATTGTCGAACTCCCCTGACCCAAAGGAAAAGACCCATGCTCATCCACTTGAGCGGTATTGACTGCGCCCCTGACCAGCACGGGAAATTCAACCGCTGGTACGACGGCACCCACATCCCGATGCTGCCGCGGTTCGACGAGATGCGGAAGGTGGAACGCTTCGCTCGGCTCGGGAACGACGCGGCCTATCCCCATTACCTCACCCTGTACCACTTTGATTCCGCGGACGCGTTCCAGCGCCATCAGCAGAGCCAGGCACCCGCCGAGGGGCTGGAGGAGACGCGGGCTACATGGGCGGGAAAGGGCTACTACCGGCAGTGGCGCGTGCAGTATTAGTCCACGCGCATGTATGAACGCTA
>VGIE01000517.1 GCA_016867955.1 Betaproteobacteria bacterium | reverse complement strand
TTAGGAACGTGATGCGGCATCCGCTAGCCGGACCGCGTATGCCCCCAATGTCTTTTCAATGACGATTCGTTCGTCGAATTCAGTTTCCATCTTTCGCCGTCCGGCCGCTCCCATTCGAGCCCGCAACTCTGCTGAAGTCGCCAGCTCAAATATGGCCTGCGCCAACTGACGCGCGTCACGCGGGGGAACAAGAATGCCGGTAACCCGGTGCTCAACGACATTGCGGCAACCGACCGTATCCGTAGTCACTATAACCTTTCCCATCGCCGCGGCTTCCAGCAACGACCGCGGCGTCCCCTCGGGGTAGTAGGACGGCAGCACGACGATATCCGCGGTCCTCAACGCGGGGCGGACATCTTCCGCGTGCCCCAGCCAGTCAACGACCCCCTCGCGCAACCATCCGTCGAGTTCTTCCTGCTTGACGGCGGCGGGATTACTGGCGTCAATTCCGCCCAGAATCCTGAAGGCGGCATTGCCGAGCCTGGGTCGCAACAGCCTTGCGGCATCAACAAACTCTCCAATTCCCTTTTCCTTCAGTAATCGCGCGACGATCAGGACCACGACTCCTGGAGAGCCCACCCGCTGGTCCGCATGGTCATCACGAAATCTCTCCAGATCGACACCAGACCCGGGAACCACGGATGTCTTCTTCGCCGACACGATCCGGAACGATACGAAAAGCTGACGATCATCCTCGTTCTGGAAAAAGACATGCGTGGCGCATCGCAACGCCACGCGATAGAGCCCCTCGACGATTCTTCTCAGCAGTCCACCACGCTTCGAGTAGACATATCCGAGGCCAGTGATCGTATTTATGATGTTCGGCACACCGGCCAGATAGGCCGCGATGCTGCCGTAGATCACCGGCTTGATCGTGAAGTGGTGCACCACATCAGGGGCTTCGGCCTTGTACCAGCGGTAGAAGGAATACAGCAACCGCAGATCGGACAGCGGATTGGTTCCACCCTGATCGATCTGCAAGTTTTCGAACCGCACCCCCAAGGCCCGGATCCTGTTCTCGTAGATGTCCCCCCCCACCCCTCCTCCAACTACCGTGGCTCCGCGCGCAGCCAGCGCGCGCATCAGCCCGGCGCGAAAGTTGAATAGCGACCAGCTCGTGCGTGCCACCAGGATGATCTTCTTGCCTTGCCAGTCCATTGCTTCCCTATTCAACAGGGGTGGTTCCGCTTGCCGAATCCCCGGGGGCGACCAGATCACTCCATTGCAGCACATGGTCCTCGTCCAGGTCGTCGACCACCCGCATTCCGATTACCTCGTCCCAATGCAATGGGCCAACGCCATGTCCGGGGCGCTTGTAGGTCATGTCCGCCTCGGTCAACACCTGACCGGCGCGTACGGGACGTGCCAACACAATCGAGCGGCGCGCGTTATCCCTGGCAGGCCCTTCTGACGCCAGCGGCTCCTTGTGGGTCTGCCCGAGCAGGCTCCTCACGAAAGCCAGGTTGCTCGTGAACCGTTTGAGATCCTTCGCATCCATGGAGTGCTTGTGATCCCCTCCCTTGATGGTCTTGTCGTCGGTGAAATGCTTCTCGATGACGAGCGCGCCTTTCAGATACGCCGTCGTCAAGACCAACATATCGGGATCCGCGATCGTGTGATCGGAGATTCCGATGACGAGTTCCGGATAGGCTCGACGAAGTCCATCCATCATGTTGAGATGGGCGTTCTCGTAAGCGGTCGGGTAATTCAGGATGCACTGCAGAAGCACAATGCCGCCGCATCCGTGTCGACGGAGTTCGTGGACAGCAATATCGATTTCGCCGAGGTTGGACGCCCCTGTCGAGAGCACCACCGGCTTGTTCTTGCCGGCAATCTGACGCAGCATGGGCAGATTGGTGAGGTCGGCTGAGGCAATCTTGTAGAAGGGCATGAAGGGGTCGAGGAACTCCACCGCCTCCCGATCGAATGGAGTGGAAAGAAAGTCGATACCAACCACTCGGGCATGTTCGGCGCATGCTAGGTAATCATCCGGCTCAAACGTATCGTATTTCTTGAACAACACGAACTGGCTGGTGGTCGGCTCCATGTTGAGGTCCCAATAGGCCGGACTGTGCCTGGACGCAATCTTCTCGGCCTTGTAGGTCTGAAACTTCACGCCGTTGGCGCCGCCCTCCTTGGCGAGCTCAATCAGTTCCTTTGCCTTCGCCAGCGACCCTTCATGGTTTACCCCGACCTCCGCGATGATGTATGGCGGATTGCTTTCGTTTACAAGTGTCGAACCGAGCTGAATTTCCGGCATTTTCGTCTCCTCAGTC
>VGIE01000516.1 GCA_016867955.1 Betaproteobacteria bacterium | reverse complement strand
GACGGTTACACGGTGGGCTCGATCCTGGTGGGCGACCTGGTGATCCTGCCGTTGATCCGCAATGACCTGCGTTTCGATCCCTTGAAGGACCTGCCGCTGGTGATCGCGATTGCCGAGGGGCGCTTCCTGATGGGCTCCGCCGCATCGGTGCCATGGAAGACCCTCAATGAACTGGTGACGGAGGTGCGCGCCAACGCCGGCAAGTACAACTATGGCACCAGCAGCGTCATCGGCCGCCTGTACACCGAGGCCATCCTGCGCGACCTCGGGCTCAACATGATCCACATTCCCTACAAGAGCGGGGGCGAGTACCTGCGCGGCATGGTAAGCGCCGAGTTCCACGTCGGCTTCATTGGCGAATCCGCGCTGCTGAATTTCGGCGAGAAGGCGCGCGCTGTGGCGGTGACCGGCCAGACGCGGCTGGCGACCTTTCCCGCCGTGCCGACCTTCGCCGAACTAAGACAGCTGAAGACGCGCAACAATGCCTTTTCCATGCATGCCCCGGCTGGCATGCCCAAGCCCGTCGTCGACAAGCTGTTGGCGGCGGCGACGCAGGCCCTGCAGGTGCCGGAGGTCAGGGCGCAGTTCGCGAAGATCCGGCTGGAGGTTGTCGGTGCCGGCCCGGAGGCGGCGGCGCGCAGCATGGCCGAAACGGGGAAGCTGTTTTCGGAGATCGCCAAGAGCGTCGGTATCAAGCCGCAGTAACGTCGTCTACACTATTCAAGGAGGAGTAACCATGGCAAGCATGCGCATGCCGTCTCTTGCAGGCAGGACTACAGCGGCCATGGCCGCTGCAACGATGATGGCGGGTGCCGCGGGGGCGCTGGTTTCGGAACCGGCTGGCGCACAGGAGTTTCCCAACAGGGTGGTGCGCATCGTGGTGCCGAATTCGGCGGGCACCATCCTTGACCTCTTGTCGCGCGCAGTGGCCCCCGACATGTCGAAGTCGCTCGGCCAGCCGGTGATCGTCGAGAACAAGCCCGGCGCCAATAACATCATCGGGCTGGAGTACGTGGCCAAGCAGGCGCCGGCCGACGGCCACACCATCGTCACCGCCACGGTGTCTGTGCTCGCGACCCTGCCCATCCTTGTCAAGGACCTGCGCTTCGACCCGCACAATGATTTGCCGCCGCTGATCGGCCTGGTGGACAGCCGCACGACCTTGTCGGCGTCGGCCAAGATGCCCTACAAGACCTTCAAGGACATGGTGGCCCACGCAAAGGCCAATCCGGGTAAACTGAACTACGGCGACCCGAGCCCCGCCGTGCGCCTGGTCATGGAAATCATCACCCGCGAGACGGGCATCAACGTGGTGCGGGTTCCGTATGCCGCGGCCGGCCCCTACCAGCAGGCCGTTGCCGGCGGCGAGGTGCAGATCGGCATCTTCGGCGAAGCGGCAGTCAAGACATGGCGCGAGCGCATCAACGTGCTGGCGGTTACCGGCACCACACGCCTGCCCTCCATGCCCGACACACCGACCTTTGCCGAACTCGGCCTGCCGCAGGTGCCGGGCCAGAGCACGTCCATGAACCTGCGCGCGGGCACGCCCAAGCCGGTGATTGACAAGCTTTATGCAGCGGTTGTATTCGCGCTGTCGCAGCCGGAAGTGAAGTCGCAGTTCGCCAAGCTGCAGTCGGACATCGCCATCGAAACGCCGGATGTGGCGGCCAGAAAGCTTGCCCAGCAGGCGAAAATGTTCGGCGACGCGGCCAGGGCCGCGGGCATCAACCCGCAATAGGCGGACGGGCCGACGCGCCTTTGCGCGGGCAGAGCTTGGGCCCAAGGAGAATCGCATGTCGTTTGACCTGGTGGTTCGCAACGGCATCGTCGTCGATGGTTCCGGGCGCTCGCGTTTCCGCGCCGACGTCGGCGTCTCCGGCGGCCGCATCGCCTCTATCGGCCGCATCGGCGAAAAGGGCCGCCGGGAAATCGACGCCGACGGGCTGGTGGTGGCGCCGGGCTTCATCGAAGTGCATTCGCACATGGATGCGCAGGTGTTCTGGGACCCGGTGGGCACATCACCCGCCTGGCACGGCATCACCACCACGGTGATGGGCAACTGCGGCTTCACGCTGGCGCCCTGCCGCGAATCCGAGATGGACCTCTGCCTGCGCAACCTCGAGCGCGCGGAGGACATGGAGCGCGCCACGCTACTCGCGGGCATCAAATGGGGCTGGGAGACCTTCGCCGAGTACCTGGACGTGGTCGATCGGCTGCCCAAGGGCATCAACTACGCCGGCTTCCTCGGCCACAGCGCGCTGCGCACCTATGTCATGGGCGA
>VGIE01000515.1 GCA_016867955.1 Betaproteobacteria bacterium | reverse complement strand
CAGACACTACTAATAGTCACGACCATGCAGCCCGACAATACCTTTTCTAACTGCACTCTAGACCACCCGGTGCTGTAGGAGCGATAGCTTTCAGGACGCTCTCTCCGGCAGCTGCGCTCCGGGAGGGATGCGCGGTTCGGTCCGCAGTCTATCTCTTGTTCGATGCGCCTGCATGGGTCAGGTTCGTGGCCATCGGCCTGCCCGTGACGGGATCGAGGTTGCGTCTCATGGTCGCGCCACGGCCTAGTCGAGAACGACCGGCTCGGGCGCGGGATCGGCGGAGGTCGGCGCCCGTTTGGCGGCCGGCGCCTTGTCGAACAGCATCTGGCGATTTTGGTCGGTCTACACCGCCTCAGCGGTCTTGGACCGTTTCGTCATAAGGTCGGAGGCCGCCAACTCGGGCGCGTCCCTAAGCCGGCCCAGCAGCTCGGGATGGCGCAGCGCGAAAGCCGTGCTGAGCATGCTGCCGACATAGCCACCATTCTCCTCGACGACCGCGGTGAACCGCCGCGCCGTCTCTAAGGCGGCCAGTTTCTGCTGCGCCGCCGTCATCCGATCGCCAGGGAGCCTCAGCCGCTCGCCTGCTGCGGGATCGATCTCCTGCAGCATCTCGATCACCGCAGCGGTGATCTCCTCGGGTTCATTGTCGCGGATTTCGTAGCGGCTGTCACGAAAATCCCGCTGGAACTGGGACCAACCCGTGAAGGAGCGATACATCTCCTCGATGGTGAGGTGTCGCTGAGCCTCACGGTCCCAGACCAGCTTGGGCACGAACTTATCATGCGTGATCCAGTTCGGGGTGCCAATCGGGGACCAGTTGGTCAACAGGCAGCGTACGCCGAACAGCGAAGGCACAAGGCTGTACCCGGAGTTGGTTCCGATCACGAAACGCGCTGCGGCGCACAGGAAAACGTCAAAATCCGGACGCCGAAGGTTGGCGGTGGCATAGTCAATAACTTCCGGGCGTGGCTTGAACGGCTTCATCGAGGGGTCGCCCAGGCGCACCACATGGCCACCCGCCTTGATGATGGTCGCGACCGCCTCCTCGTAGCTTTGGATATCGGCGTTGCGGGTGCCGGGCATGGCATTGTGCCAGGTGCCATGGAAGCCCGGCTCGCGCACATGTAGGCCGACGAACCAGGCATCGCGCGGTAGGCCGTAGAGCCGCTCCATCAGGATGCGCCGCGACAGGATGTCCTCTTCACTGTAGGAGAGCACCGGTGGGAGCCTCTGGTTCCGGGCCGCGCGGTCGATGGCCGCGCCGGCAGGGCCGTACCAGGAGATCGACCCCTCCAAATCGGGAGCGTACCAGAAGTCCTCGGTGTGGCCGATCACCACCTCGACGGCGCGCTCGTAATCGTAATGGGCGCCGCCGGAGATCATCTTCCACTTGTATTCGATGGCGTCGCCGTCGATTTCGTGGACCTCGATTACCTGACTAAGCAGTCGGATGATCTCCAGCCCCGCCGGAGGCTTGCGCCGCTGATAGACCAGTACCGGCCTGATGTCGCCGTAAAGCCCCATGCGCAGAGCCTGGATGAACGTACCCAGCGTCGCGACATGCCCGATCGCCATCAGCCAAGTGTCCCCAAGAAAGCGGATCCGGCGGTCGAGGCCGGAATACTTGCGCCGCACCAGTTCACGTTGGTGCGCTACCAGCATCCAGTGCTTGCGGGCCTCGTTGTAGCGTCCGCACAGAAACTCAGTGTTGGCGATCTGGTTGCGCAGCAGAATGTCGTCCGGGCGCGAACGCGCCGCATGCTGATAGAGGAGCAAGGCGGGGTCGGAGCTGCCAAACCCCAGGCAGTCATTTGCGATCTTGATCAGATCATCCGGCTGGATGCGCGGCAGCAGCGGCTGGACCTCACGATAGTCGAAATTCTTCGAGGATAGCGCGACGTTGAGGCAATGCTTGAACAGGTCGGCCTGGTCGATGTCGTTGCGATGGCTCAGCCAGCGGAACAGCCCGCTAAGGTCGGACGGAGTGAAGGTCTTCTGGTTCAGGTAGTCGACGATGACCTGCGCCATGTGAAGTTGGGCATCTTCCCCATGCGTGAGCCCGTCCGCGCACAGCAGAAGGGCATCGTCGATGCGGTTCTTGGCAAAGAAGTGCCGCGCGCCGACAACGAGCTGGTCCAAATTCTCGGTCAGGCAGTACTGCCTGACCAGTTCGCGAAGCCGGATAAGCTCCTCGTTCTCTCCCGGGGGGACACGGTTGATCCGGGCGACGGTTTCGATAGCGGCGATGCGCTCGATACTCGCGTCGGACCCGCTGCCATATGTCAATAGCGCGGCCCGGAGCGACC
>VGIE01000514.1 GCA_016867955.1 Betaproteobacteria bacterium | reverse complement strand
AGCATGATGATCTGGGCGCTGGAGGTGGCCGATGCCACCTGGTCCCTGGGCGAGTGCGCGGCCATGGCGCCGAAACAGGTGCTGACCCAGCCGCTGGCACTGGCGCCGTAGGCCGCAGCCGCGAGGCAGATCGCCCACACCGGCCACGACGGCCCGATCAGCGCCAGCACCAGCCCCGAGAGCGTGGCGGCGATGCCGATGCCGGCCAGCACCACGAAGGGATCGCGCAGGCGGTCGGCCAGCCAGCCGAATGCCACGCGCGCCACCAGCGAGGCGACCTGCGAAGCGGTGAGCGCGAGGCCGGCCACCACCAGGCTGAAGCGCAGCTCGAGGTTGAGGTAGCTCACGATGAAGCCGACCAGCGACTGGAACACCATGCTCAACACGAATGCCGCGATCAGGATCGCGCGCAGCACGCGCTCGCGCAGCGCCAGCAGCAGCGGCCGCAGCAGGGCATGCGGCTGCACCGAGATGCGGTGCGTCGGCTGGCGGTCATTGTCCAGCACGTGGCGGTACGACTGGAATGCCAGGCTGAGCAGCAGGCCGCCTGCCGACAGCACGATCAGCGTGTACTGCCAGCCGATGCCGAGGATCAAGTAGGGAATGATGATGCCCGAGAGGCCGACGCCGATGGCGCCGCCGGCCTGCACCAGGGACACCAGCAGACCCAGCCGGTGCACGGGTGCCGCGCGCGCGAGGAGGTGCATGATGGCCGTGACATGCGGGCCCACGGCCACGCCCATGACGATGGCGCACAGCGCGATCAGCCAGCCCGAGCCGCTGGCGGCAATCAGCAGGCTGAGGGTCATGCCGAGGCCCACGCCCTGCAGCAGCCGGCCGCCTCCGAATCGCCTGATGAAGCCGGGGGCAAACAGCGTCGCCGCCATCGCGGCGATGCCGAAGATCCAGTAGAACACGCCGAGGGCCTGCGGGCTGACGCCGAGCGCCGGCGCCACCACCGGCGCGAACACACCGGGCGAATTGGCGGTCATGGAAATGTAGATCTGGCTGAAGAAAGCCAGCGCGATTATCGGGGCAAGCGCGGGGCCGAGGGCGCGGCCGGATGGCGGGGACATGGATCGGGATGCCGATGCGAAGGGCTACGGGGCGATTGTACGTGCTCGGTGCAGCCCCCCGGGCGCTCGCGATTGATTCTGACAATGCGTGGACTGCGCGATCCTCCTGACAGGCTGGCTCCCGCACAAGGCTAGAATGGGCGCACGATGATGGAGAACCTGGCTTACCTGCTCATTGCCGGCGTGGTTGCGCTGGCCGCACTCGTGGCCTGGATGGCGCTGCGCATGCGCACGCTCGCGACGCAGACGGCGGCCCTGCCGGCGGTGCTGGAGGACAGGCACCGCGCCATGCTCTCGGACCTGCATGGCGGACTGGCGCAGCAGTCCGACCGCGTATCGGCAAACCAGAACGAGGCGGCCGACCGCCTGCGCGCGGCGGTGGGCGCAGACCTGCAGGCCACGCGCGATGCGCTGCATGCGCTGCAGCTGCGGCTGGCCGAGTCGCTGGGCCAGAGCCGCGAGCAGATGGTGAAGTCGCTGGGCGACGCCACCATTGCCCTGAACAGGAAGATCGATGAGCGCCTCGACCAGATCACCGGCAAGGTCAATGAGCGCCTCGACGAGGGCTTCAAGAAGACCAACGAGACTTTCGTCAGCGTGATCCAGCGCCTGGCCACCATCGACGAGGCGCAGAAGAAGATCGAAGGGCTGACGGGCAGCGTGGTCAGCCTGCAGGAACTGCTCGGCGACAAGCGTTCGCGCGGAGCCTTCGGCGAGGTTCAGCTCGAGGCGCTGGTGCGCAACATCATGCCGCCGCAGGCCTTCGAGATGCAATACACGCTGTCCACGGGGGCGCGCGCCGACTGCGTGCTCAAGCTGCCCGAGCCCACGGGTCTGGTGGCGGTGGATTCGAAGTTCCCGCTGGAGAATTACCGCGCCATGCTCGACCCGGCGGCCAACGAGGCCGACCGTGCCATCGCGCAGAAGCAGTTCCGCGCCGACGTGCGCAAGCACGTCGACGATGTCTCGAACAAGTACATCATCGAGAACGAAACCTCGGATGGGGCGGTGATGTTCGTGCCGGCCGAGGCGGTGTTCGCCGAGATCCATGCCTATCATCCCGAGGTGGTCGACTACGCCAATGCCCGCCGCGTCTGGATCGTATCGCCGACCACCCTGATGGCGGTGCTGAATACCGCGCGCGCAGTGCTGAAGGATGTCGAGACGCGCAAGCAGATCCACGTCATCAAGGAGGCGCTGGCGCGCCTGGCGGTGGAGTTCCAGCGCTTCGACGACCG
>VGIE01000513.1 GCA_016867955.1 Betaproteobacteria bacterium | reverse complement strand
CCCCTTTTCTTTTGGGTCGCGGGAAGCCCCCGAAGCCATGGGCGCTGGTCAGCCCGCGCGGGCGACTTCGCCGAGCAGGCGCAGGCAGCGGTCGCGCGAGGCCTTGCGGTCAGGGCCGGCGGTGACGATGGAGGCGAGGATCTCGCCGCCGCCCCAAGCGCCGAACTCCCGTAGTTTCCCGGCCACGCGTGCCTCACTGCCCCAGAGCACGACGCCGTCGATCATGCGGTCGCTCCAGGCACCTTGCACGGCTTCAGGGTAGCCCGCGTCGGCGAACATCTGCTGGTAGAAGGGCAGGCGCACGTTCATGATCTGGGCGCGCACCGCGGCGCGCACTTCCGCTTCGTCGTCGTGAACGCAGACCGGCACGTGGGCGATCAGCGGGGGCGGCGGGCGATTTGCGGCCGCGGCGCCGGCATTTAGGGCGGGCAGAGCCACGTCGCGCAGGTAGGGGCCGGGGCAGAGCCAGGTGATGGCTCCGTCGGACAAGCCGCCGCACAGCTCGAAGGCATTGCGCCGCAGGGCTGCCGCCATCACCAGCATGTCGAGCGGAGCGGGAATCGTGTCGCAGGCCCTGTAGTAGCGACCCTTGAAGTCGACGCTGCCCGTCTTGAGGATGGCGTTGAGCACCTCGAGGTATTCGCGCAGGTGGCCAAGCGGATCGTGGAAGCTCATGCCCATGGCTTCCATGTTGGGCCGGTGGCTCGGGCCTATGCCAAGGCGGAAGCGGCCCGGTGCAAGATCGGCGACGACGCGCGCCTGCGCGGCCATGGTCAGCGGATGGCGCGGATAGGTCGGCACGATGGAGGTGCCCAGCTTGATCCGCTGGGTGTGGGAGGCGGCAACTGCCATCACGGAAATGCCGTCCAGGCGCGCACCGGAATTGGTCATCCAGGCGGCGTGAACGCCATACTTCTCCATGGACTGTATGAGTTCGAGCGCTTCGCGCGCATCGTCGGCATGGATTGCCGCGCCGATCTGCATTGATGCCATTTGGCCTCTCCCCGTGATTAGGTGAGGCGCATTGTGCCTTGTTCAGGTAATCCTCGATTGCAGGGCGTAGTCCGCACGCGTGTCCTGTCCGAGTGCGCCGACAAGGAAGGGCATGACCTCCGCAAGGATCTTCGGCAAAGTCCATGGAGGATTGATCACGAACATGCCACTGCCGTAGAGCCCGACGCCGTCCTCCGGAACCGCCTTGACGGTCAGGCTGACGTCGAGCCAGTCGCCCGCCGCCGTGCGCTTGAGCCGCGCGGCGAAGTCGCGCGATTCGCGCCGCCTGACTACCGGATACCAGACCGCGTAGATGCCGGTGGCGAAGCGCTCCTGCGCATCGCGCAGCGCAACGATGACGCGCTGGTAATCCGACTTGTCCTCGTAGGGTGGGTCGATCAAGGCGATGCCGCGCCGGGAGGGCGGCGGCAACAGCGCTCGCAGGCCCTCAAACCCGTCGCTGGCCTGCGCGATGGCGCGCGGCCCTGCGCGCTGAAAATGCTCCAGGAGATTCCGGCTTTCGGTGCTGTGAAGCTCGAACATGCGCAGCCGGTCCTGCGGGCGTAGCATCTGCCAGGCAATTTGGGCGGATCCCGGATAGGCCAGTAGTCCGGCGGAGGCATTGACGGCGCGGACCTGCGAAACATAGTCGGCGAGGCCCTTCGGCAGCGCCTTGCGCTGCCATAGGCGGCCGATGCCTGTCTCGTATTCGGCATTCTTGCGGGCAAAAGTACCCGTCAGGTCATGGAGGGCGGCACCGGCGTGGGTATCGACGACAAGGAGGGGTTTTTCCTTTCTCTGCAGGTACTGAATGAGATGCACCAGCACCGTGTGCTTGAGGACATCGGCGTGGTTTCCGGCGTGGAATGCGTGGCGGTAGCTGAACATCGGGATTCTGCGCGGGTTCGGGGGCGCCGCATTGTGTCACGGATCGTTCCGGTCGCCGGCATTGCAGTATCCTCCCGCGGGACATGGCATTGCGCACAACGGCTCAATCTATGCACGGGGGCAGGGTGACAAGCACGGGAGCAGGGCGTGGAGGATCGGCGGCATTGCGATTCGGGTGGCGCGGCCGGATCGGGATGATCCTGCCTTCGGCCAACCGCGTCGCGGAACCGGAGATCACGGACATGCTGCCCGCAGGCATTTCGCTGCATACGACCCGGATCAAGCTTGCGGGAACCTCGGCGGAAGAACTCCTCGCCAGCGCCGAGAAGGTCGAGGAGGCGGCGGGGCTGCTCGCGGACAATGGGCCGGACCTGATCGCATTCCACTGTACGGCGGTGTCCACCTACGACGCCGACCTCGAGGGGAGCCTGAAGCGCCGCATCGCGCAGGCCGCCGGGCGCCCGGCCAT